>NZ_RJVZ01000006.1:0-151185 GCF_003944215.1 Streptococcus oralis
ATGTGACATAATATTCCTCCAAAATTTCTTCTCTTCTATCATAACCCTTACCTTAGATTTTTTCAAGTTTTTATACTGAATTTTTCCAAATTTTATCATAATTTAAACATTTGCGTAAAAAATGTTACAATATTAAAATTTGAACGAAATAAGACAAAAAAACGGCTAGAGATTCTAACCGTTACAATTCATTTAATAAATACTCAAATAATTCTAAATTGCCATCTTCTTCATTGACCAGGAACTCTGGGTGCCACTGTAAACCGATAATACGATGCTCGTCGACAGACTCAATCGCTTCCACTGTCTGATCTCGAGGGTCCACCGCTGTCACACGGAAATTAGGTGCCAGATCTTTGATACTCTGACGATGGACTGAGTTGACCTGACTTTCTTTGCCAAACAACTTAGCCACCACGCTTCCTTCTACTGTCTCAATAGTATGAGATGTCCCAAAAGGCAAGCCTTGCCAGTGACCTTCAATTTCTTGGTGGAGAGTGCCACCAAAAGCAACATTGACCAGCTGAACACCACGACAGATTGCCATAATTGGTTTATTCTGACGGAGCGCTTCTTTCAAGAGAGCTAGTTCAAACTCATCGCGTACAAGGTTGTAATCATCACTCTCAATAGTCTTTTTCTCCCCGTAAAACTGAGGATGGACATTTTGCCCACCTGTCAAGATGAGTTTGTCAATCATTTCCACATAATCGCGCACAATGGACTCATCTCCTACAGGAATTACTAAAGGGAGACCACCGACTTGACGAATGCTCTCTGCAAATTTACAAGATACAGATGAGTGAATGTTTTTCCCTTCTGCATCTACAGGACATAGATTTGCAGCAACTCCTACAACCGTTCTAGCCATGATGTGTCTCCTTTCGATTTTCTTGCGACAGTCTTATCTTATCACTCCAACCCTTTCCTGTCTAATATGTTTTTTTAAAGACCGTGATAAGTATTTTTTATGGACAAGAAAAAGCTGCCCAAGAGGACAACTTCTTTCTTATTCGAAGACAAATTGATTGTGATACAGTTCCGAGTAGAAACCGCCGAGCTTGAGCAACTCGTGATGATTTCCACGTTCAATGACCTCTCCATCTTTGAGGACAATAATCTGATCGGCATTGAGGATGGTTTTGAGACGATGGGCAATAACAAAACTGGTTCGTCCTGCTACAACGGCCTCCATGGCATGTTGAATCTTGCTTTCTGTTACAGTATCCACATTGGAAGTCGCTTCATCTAAGATTAGGACTTGGGGATCTGTCATCAAGGTCCGGGCGATGGAAATCAATTGTTTCTGACCAGTTGAGAAGATGTTTTGCTCATCATCAATAAGGGTATCATACTTGTCAGGCAAGCTTTCAATGTAGTCATGAATATGAGTTGCCTTGGCAGCTGCTTCGACCATTTCCTGACTGGCATCTGGCACACCAAAGCGGATATTGTCTCGGATCGTTCCACTAAACAAGACCGAATCCTGCAAGACAATCCCGACCTTGCTCCGCAGGCTGTCCAAGTCGTAGTCACGGATGTCTTTGCCATCAAAGCAAATGCTACCTGCATCCACATCGTAGAAGCGATTGATAAGGTTCATGATGGTCGTTTTCCCTGAACCAGTCGGACCGACAACTGCTATCATCTCCCCCTTAGGAGCTGAAATGCTAACATCTTTTAAAATCGGCTTGTCTGGCACATAAGAGAAATCAATATGACTGATTTCAACGCCTTCTCGCAATTCCGTAAAGGCTGGAGCATTTTGCGGGCGAATCTCTTCTTCTGCATCGAACATTTCTTGGATACGATCCGCTCCAGTAAAGGCCAACTGGAGACTTCCCCAACTCGCAGCCACCTGGATAATCGGCTGGTAGTACTGCTGAGAAAATTGGGTAAACATGACAATCAAACCTAGGGCTGTCGTTGTTTCAATACTTGGATCGTTCAGCAAGAAGGCTGAACCTGCAAAAATGACGATGGCCGTATTGACCAAGCTCATCCCATTCATAACTGGAAAGAGGATGCCTGAGAATATTCTCCCCTTAAAGGTCGCCTTGCGCACGCGCTCATTTTGCTCCACAAATCCTGCTATGATGTCTTCTTGAATTCCTTGAACGATGACAACCTTTTGACCTGAGATGCTTTCATCCATGTAGGCATTGAGTTTTCCGACTTCTTGTTGCTGGATGTTGGTGTACTTGCGAGCCATTTTTACAATAAAAACCAGCATGAGAAAGGCTACTGGTGTACTGGCAATGGTAATTAGCGCCAGCGTCACATTTTTTGAAAACATGACAAAAATCAAGCCGATGTAAAGAGCAATATTGCTCATGACCTGAACTAGGCTTTCATTGAAAGCCTGAAGGATATTGTCCAAGTCACTAGTGAAGCGTGAAAGGATATCGCCATCTTGATGGCGGTCAAAGAAAGAAACAGTCAGACGCGAAAGCTTGCCAAAGAGGCCCTTACGCATCTCATTAGTTGACTCAGAAATAATACGGGTCATCAAAATCATGTAAATCAAACTGGACACAACCAAGACCAGCACAACCATGGCTAGATTCAGCATCAGAGCTGACAAACTCTGCCAGGCTAGTTCTGAAGTGCCATTTTGATAGGCTAGGACTAGATTAGCAAGTTCGGTCACTGCTTGACCTGAAAAAACTGGAAAGAGGGCTTGGGCAATCGTCGCAACTGCAACCATCAGAATCACAATGACAAAGGAGAGCTTGTAAACTTTAAAATAATTCCAGAAAAATCGAACGGTTTTCATTTTATTCCTCCTTTCCCTTTTGTGTTTCGTAGATTTCGCGGTAGACGGCATTGTTAGCTACCAAGTCTGCATGCCTTCCTTCTCCAATCAAGCGTCCTTGGTCCAAGACCAAAATCTTGTCTGCATGGACGACTGAACTGATTTTTTGAGCGATGATAATCGTTGTTGTCCCTTTCAGGTCTTTATTCAAAGCCTCCTGAACGAGTCTCTCTGACTTGGCATCCAAGGCTGAAGTCGAATCGTCAAAAATCAGGATACGGGGATTGCTGACAATCCCTCGAGCAATCGACATCCGTTGTTTTTGTCCACCAGAAAAGTTGGTGCCCCGTTCTTCAACCTGACTCTCAAATTTGTTTTCCATGCGTCCGATAAATTCACTGGCTTGGGCAATCCGCGCCGCACGTTCAAGCTCGGATACGCTGGCATTGCCTTTTCCTTGACGGAGATTATCTGCAATAGTCCCACTAAAGAGAATAGCTCTTTGCAAGACGATGGAGACCGTTTTACGCAAGGTTCCCTCGCTGACATCTCGAATGTCCTTGCCACCAATCTTGATGGAACCCTCCTGTGGATCAAAAAGTCGTGGAATTAGCTGGGCAAGGGTGGACTTACCTGCCCCAGTCGCCCCTACCACACCGACCATCTGACCTGGTGCAACTTCAAAGCTTACATTCTTAAGCATGGGCTCTTCATCAGTAGGATAAGTGAAGGTCACATTTTCAAAAGAGAGACTTCCTTCTAGATCCTCATCTGAAAGATCCTTAAAAGTCATCGCTGGCTCGGTATCTAGAACCTCACGGATACGCATCATCGAAATCATAGCCCGACTGACAGAATTCCCTAAAAATCCAACCATGACGATTGTAAAGATAATCTGACTGAGATAGTTGACAAAGGAAGCAATAGAACCAACGACTGACGGATCCGACTGAGCCATTCCCGCAACCAACCAGATGGATAGGAAAACCGCTCCGTACCCAATGAGCATCATAAAAGGTTCCACTACTGAAAAGGCATAGCCAATATAAATATTTTGTCCCAGAAGCTCATCTGAGACCTCTGTAAACTTGTCAAATTGCTCTTTTTCCTGCACAAAGGATTTGACCACACGCACACCACGTAGATTTTCCTTGGCGATGGCATTAATTCGTTCAAGAAGGGTTTGAAACTTGGCGAAGCGTGGCCCCATCATCCCCATCATGATACCTGTAAGCGCAAAAATCAGCACTACCATAAGGACAATTACCCACCAAAGTGAAGGCAGGGTGTGAACCGCTAAGATAAAGGAACCAATAAAAAGCAAAGGAAGACGGAAAAGGATTTGGAAAACCATCATCACCATGTTCTGAATTTGGTTGATATCATTGGTCATGCGGACAACCAGATTCCCAGCATTAAACCGCTCAATGTTGGCATAAGAAAAGGTTTGGATCTTACGAAAAGCATCTTCCCGAAGATCCGAAGATACTCCCTGAGCGATATAGGCTGCAAGAATAACATTGACACCACCTGCAACCAGACCCACGAGGGCTACTCCTATCAACCATGCCCCAATACTATAAATAGCCTCATGTTGGCCAGCCAGTAGAGCATCTAAAACCTCCTGCAAATAGCGAGGTTGCAAGAGTGAGCTCGCAACCATCAAGCCTGTCATCACAAAGGATGCCAAGGCTTGCCATTTATAGGCTTTAATTTTTTCAATCAGCATACTTCCTCCTAATCAGATAGACAAAAGGGAGTGACGAAATTCGCCAGCTCCTCTCATTCTTTCATGTTGATGCTATTCTAGCAAAAAAGAGGAATCTTGTCAAAGAAGTATTTTATCTTAAAATCCTATCTTTGCCTATAAGTAGGTGCATGAAAAGGCTTTTTATGATAAAATGAAAGGAGAACTCTTAAAAGGAGGAGAAGATGAAGAAACAAACCATCGCTGTCTTGGGTCCTGGTTCTTGGGGAACTGCCCTTTCGCAGGTTCTAAACGATAATGGACACGAGGTTCGAATTTGGGGAAATATTTCTGACCAGATCGATGAAATCAATAACCAACATACAAACAAACGCTATTTCAAAGACATCCTACTCGACGAAAACATCAAGGCCTACCATGACTTGGGAGAAACATTGAAAAATGTAGACGCTGTTTTATTTGTTGTCCCAACAAAAGTAACGAGACTGGTTGCCCAACAAGTAGCAAAGGTACTCGATCACAAGGTTGTCATCATGCATGCCTCCAAAGGCTTGGAACCAGATAGTCACAAACGCCTATCAACCATTCTGGAAGAGGAAATTCCAGCTGACCTCCGTAGTGACATCGTCGTTGTTTCAGGACCTAGCCACGCTGAGGAAACCATTGTACGCGACATTACCTTGATCACTGCAGCCTCTAAAGACCTTGAAATTGCTCAGTACGTTCAAAATCTCTTTAGCAATCACTACTTCCGCCTCTATACCAATACAGATGTTATCGGGGTTGAAACCGCTGGTGCTCTTAAAAACATCATTGCAGTTGGTGCAGGAGCATTACATGGCCTAGGATTTGGCGACAATGCCAAGGCAGCCATCATCGCCCGTGGCTTGGCAGAAATCACCCGTCTAGGTGTCGCTCTTGGAGCTAATCCTCTGACTTATAGCGGTCTTTCTGGAGTTGGTGATTTGATCGTAACGGGGACATCTGTCCACTCTCGTAACTGGAGGGCAGGTGATGCTCTCGGTCGTGGAGAATCCCTCGCAGACATCGAAGCCAACATGGGCATGGTCATTGAAGGAATTTCAACGACTCGAGCAGCTTACGAACTGGCTCAGGAATTGGGTGTCTACATGCCAATCACACAAGCCATTTATCGAGTTATCTATGAAGGTGTCAATATCAAAGAAGCAATCAATGACATCATGAACAACGAATTTAAAGCAGAAAACGAATGGTCTTAGACCCTTATGGAAAGGAACATTATGAAACAAAAAGTCAGAAAAGCAGTCATCCCTGCAGCTGGATTGGGAACTCGTTTCCTCCCTGCAACCAAGGCCTTAGCCAAGGAAATGTTGCCAATCGTAGATAAACCAACCATCCAATTTATCGTTGAAGAAGCCCTCAAATCTGGAATCGAAGATATCTTGGTTGTTACTGGTAAGTCAAAACGTTCCATTGAGGACCACTTCGACTCAAACTTCGAATTGGAATACAACCTCAAAGAAAAAGGGAAAACGGATCTTTTGAAGCTAGTTGATGAAACAACTGGCATGCGTCTGCATTTTATCCGCCAAACTCATCCACGCGGTCTCGGAGATGCTGTTTTGCAAGCCAAGGCTTTCGTTGGAAATGAACCTTTTGTCGTTATGCTTGGGGATGACTTGATGGATATCACTAATGAAAAGGCTGTTCCGCTCACCAAACAACTCATGGATGACTATGAACGTACCCACGCGTCTACTATCGCTGTCATGCCTGTCCCTCACGATGAAGTATCTGCCTATGGGGTTATTGCTCCGCAAGGCGAAGGGAAAAACGGCCTTTACAGTGTTGAAACCTTTGTTGAAAAACCTGCTCCAGAGGACGCTCCTAGCGACCTTGCTATTATTGGACGCTACCTCCTCACGCCTGAAATTTTCCAAATCCTCGAAAACCAAGCTCCAGGTGCAGGAAATGAAATTCAGCTAACAGATGCGATCGACACCCTCAATAAAACACAACGTGTATTTGCTCGTGAGTTCAAGGGTTCCCGCTACGATGTCGGAGATAAGTTTGGCTTTATGAAAACGTCCATCGACTACGCTCTGAGACACCCCCAAGTCAAAGACGACTTGAAAGACTACCTCATCCAACTCGGAAAAGAGTTAGCTGGAGAGAAATTAAAAAAATAATCTATAACAAAAGAAGAACTAGGGTGGTTGACTATTCTAGTTCTTTTTTTATTTGCACTCATCTCATCCCTGTACTTTGCCTATCATCGAAGAAAAGAATCGATAGGTCGAGCAGTTCCCACACCTGTCTCTAATTATTTGCCAAATTTTGTGAAAGCACTATACTTCTGTTTGTTTTTTATAAAAATAGGAGTATACTAAGTTAGTATAATAAAATAAAAAACACCGAATCGGTGCTCACTTTTTCAAGTTGTGTACGGACAAAGCCTTATTTTAACTCGCTGTGTTGTTTCGAATGGTTCAAATTCACATAAAAAGCTACTCATTTTTTGGGTAGCTTTTTAAGTATTCCAAACTTACACATAGCTCATTCCTTTGTAGAAAAGGAAAACGGCGAGTGCGACAAAAAGTAGGGTTGCTCCGATTCGCTGGCTGGTACTAAACGTCCTTCTTTCCCATTTAACTGGAAAGATGACTGCTAGAAAGGCACCTCCTACTGCGCCACCGATATGCCCTGCTAGGCTGATTCCTGGAATCAGAATACTTCCAATGATATTTATCACGAAAAGCGTCAGGTAGGATTGCCCTAACTGCTGGATATAGGGGCTGCGAGTCGCATAGCGCAAAACGATAATCGCAGCAAATAATCCATAGAGAGAGGTGGATGCTCCTGCTGCTAGGACTTTCGGTGTGAAAGCAAACACAAAGAGATTGCCCATCATTCCTGATAAGAGATAAAGAAGGAAAAATTGCTTAGAGCCGAAAATCTCCTCCACCTGTCGCCCAAGAAAGTAGAGTGAAATCATATTGACAATGAAATGTTCCCAACCAATATGCACAAATATAGCCGAAAAAAGGCGCCATATCTGCTCTGGGAACAGGCGAATGATCGGTCCATACATAGCTCCAAACTGAAACAGAGTTTTTGTCTGATCAAAGTTGATACCCGTAGTAATCAACATCAAGAGAAATACCAAAGCTGTCATTAGGAGAAAAAGACTAGTAACAGGGTAACGTTTATCAAAGATTTCCTTCATAGATTAGCACCTCCTGGACGGGAATATCGTGGTCTTCCGAGTTAAATTCTTGAACTTGACAAGGATAGATTGTGCTCATGGTCTGACCAGCAAAATTCTCCAAATAGCGGTCGTAGTAGCCTCCGCCATATCCGATCCGATAGCCCTCTTTCGTAAAAGCCAACCCTGGAACATGAATTAAATCAATCTGAGAGGCATCCACCACTTCCAAGTCCCCTTGGGGCTCCAGTAAACCAAAGGAAGTTTTTTTCAACTGCTGCGGATCGTAGACCACAAACTCCATGCGCCCCTTGGGATAGGTTTTGGGTATCAGTACCTTCTTGCCATCCCTCAGCGCCTGATCGATCAGTCCCTGCGTTTGAAACTCATGCGGAAAAGAGAGATAGGTTGCGATGACCTTGGCTTCTTGGTAAAAAAGATGGTTCAAAAATCTTTCTGTTAAAGCTCGATCCATAGCCTGTTTTTGCTCCTGAGATAAAGCCTTCATTTCTCGCAAAACTTGCTTGCGTAATTCCGATTTCATAGATAATTCCTCTACTCCGCCGCCTTCTTTTTCAGGAAACTAGATACTGCTTCCACCCCAACGGCTAAGGCTTCTTCCTTAGGACTCATCTGAGGGTGATGAAGGGCGTAGGGACTGTTGATACCTAGCCAGAACATAACGCCATCTACCTTCGAAAGGAGATAACCAAAGTCCTCACCAGTCATAGCTGGCTCGATATCAATCAACTCAATTCCGTCTTTCTCTTCAAAAAAGGCCATCAGTTCACGCGCCAAGGCTGGATTGTTCTCAACAGGTAGGTAGCCCCCTTGTTTGAGTTCTACTTCGACTTCCATATCAAAGGCTGCTGCAACCCCTTCTGCGACTGTCTTGACTCTCTTTTGTACCAAGAGGCTCATGTCCTGAGTCAAGGCACGAATGGTTCCGTGTAAAAATGCTGTGTCTGTAATGACATTGTTGGTTGTTCCAGCTTGGAAAAGGCCAAAGGTAACCACCGCTCCCTCGATTGGGTTGACATTGCGGCTGACAACTGACTGCACCTGGGTGATAAAGTAGCTAGCAGCCACCAAGGCGTCATTGGCTTCATGCGGAAAGGCTGCGTGTCCCCCTTTCCCTTTGAAACGGATCTTAACCTCGCAAGTCCCAGCAAAGAGCGTGTGAGTATTGGTCGCAATCTGTCCAACCTTTAGATCTGGACGAACATGGAGACCATAAAATTGGTCTGGTAGCCAGTCCCCAAAAGCACCATCTTCATACATGAGCATACCACCAGCTTCATTTTCTTCAGCAGGCTGAAATAGGAAGAGCAAATTATTCTTGGGTTGCTCCTCAAGGGCGTGTTCTAGACAGCCCAAGGCAATAGTCATGTGGAAATCATGTCCGCAAGCATGCATACGACCTTGATGTTGGGAAGAAAAAGGCAGTCCTGTTTGTTCGACGATAGGCAGACCATCAATGTCTGTTCGCCAACCAATGGTTCGTTCCGGCTGACTTCCCTGCAGGTAGACCAAAATCCCTGTTCGCCAAGTACGAACTTGAACAAAATTCTTGCCCGTAGTCAATTTCTCAATCACATCCAGCAAATAAGCCTGAGTCTTGAATTCCTCCAAACCAATCTCTGGAATCTGATGTAAATCTCGTCTGGTCTGAATCAAATCTAACATCTATCTGTCCTCCTATATAGCAGAAAGAGGCTGGAAAAAGGGTTCCGCCTCTTTTTTACTTTTACCATTACAAAGTACGAAGCGCATCCTCTAGCGCTGTTTTTTGTTGGGTTTGGCTGTCAATTTCTTTGATGATACGAGCTGGAACACCTGCTACTACAACGTTTTCTGGGACATCTTGAGTCACGATAGCTCCTGCAGCGACAACTGAACCACTACCGATTTGGACTCCTTCGATAACCACTGCATTGGCTCCGATGAGAACATTGTCCCCGACACGAACTGGTTCAGCGCTAGCTGGCTCAATCACACCTGCCAAAACTGCACCTGCACCAACGTGGCTGTTTTTCCCAACGATGGCACGGCCACCAAGGATAGCACCCATATCAATCATGGTTCCAGCACCGATTTCAGCACCGATATTGATAACAGCTCCCATCATGATAACAGCATTGTCACCAATTTCCACCTGGTCACGGATAATAGCACCTGGCTCGATACGAGCATTGATAGCACGTTTGTCTAGCAAGGGAACTGCCGAATTACGAGCATCTTGCTCGACAACATAGTCTTGATTTTCTACTAAACCATCGAGAAGCGGAGCGACGTCCTTCCAGTCTCCAAATAAAACATTCCCTAGTTTGACAACAGAGCTAGGTAGAGCAGATGCGAGTTCTCCCTCAAAGGTTACTTTAACACTGGTTTTCTTTTCCGCATTGGCGATAAATTGAATGATTTCTTGGGCATTCATTTTTGTGGCAGTCATAGGCGCCTCCTGATTCATTATAATGATACCTATTCTACCAAAAAAGGCTTCAAATTTGAAGCCTTAAGCACTCGAACAGAACATTTTACCTTTCCTTCGTTTCCTCAATTGATAAGAAAACCATTGGAACGATAATCAAAATCATAGCCAAAGCTAGAAAACCATCCAAAACCATACCTAGAAATAGCACACTTAACAATGCGGAAGATAAAGGTTCGCTGGCACTCACAACTGACACAACTAACGGTGAGACGAGTAGCACAGCCTTCATCGAAAGGAAAAAAGCAAAAGCCGTTCCAAACACAGCAATAGTAAAACAAATCAAAAGGCTCGTCACATCAAGTTGAAAGGTAATCTGATGAACAGGATAAAGAAAATTGCTAAAAACACCTGCTAGCAACATCCCCCAACCAACGGTTGGCACAAAACCATAGTCACGTGCAAAACGCTGAGGCAGAATAACGTTGAACATGACCCCTACAGCACTTAGTAGCCCTGTCACCAAAGCCAGAGGTGTCATTGATAGCTTGGATAAATCCCCTTTTGTAGCCATCAAAAAAACACCTAGCATGGCAATCAAAACATAGAGAATGGCTGTGATAGAAGCCTTCTTTTGATAGACGATACGATTATAAAACAAGATAAAAACTGGACTGATAAATTGCAAAATCGTTGCTGTCGTCGCATTGGAATATTCAACGCAGAGATAGAAGAAAAACTGTACAGAAAAAATCCCCAGAATAGCGTAGGCGAAAAAAGGCAGATAGTTTTTCTTATTTCGCCAAATGTCCAATAGTTGAAAGCGCAACTGAAAGGCAGATAAAAACAAGACCAAGCTACCTGCCAAAAGCAGGCGCATGGAAGTGATCCAGCCAGACGACACCTGATAATGAGCGAAAAAATATTCTCCTAAAATACCACAAATTCCCCAAATCAGACCTGACAACAGTGAATATAGAGTTCCCTTAAAAATCTTCTTTTGATACTTATTCATTCTCCTATTGTAACACGAAATGAAAAAAGAAAAAAGTAGCACGAAACATAATATTAAATGAAACTTGCTACTTTTTTATTCTATCGATTTGATTGATTTGAGCGAGTTGATGAGCTTGTTCCCGAACTACCACTTGAACTTGGGAGAGTTGGGGTCGGGAGACTCGGTAAACTTCCTAGGATGTTCTTCCAAGCATTTTGATAATCTGCATTGCTCCCTCCAATGGCAAAGCGGTAAGTGGTTACTGGCGCCCCTTCTTTAGTAGCCCAGTAGCTCGTTACTGTAGAACCTGAAACGGTGACTTCTTTGCCATTGATTGTGACCTTGCCAGGTTTCTCTCCTGTCGATTTGAGGACTTGAGACTTGGTCACACTTGGGTCTAGACTAAAGCGCTCATTCCCCCATATGCCAGGTTCGGCTTGCTGGATAGCATTGACCAAGTGGGCCATATAATTAGAGTTATTGGAATAACCAGCTCTACGTGATAGTGAATGATTATTATCATGCCCAATCCATCCACCTAGGGTTAATCTAGGTGTCGAAAGCATGAGCCACATATTTTCATCTTCATTGGTCGTGCCAGTTTTTCCGATCCAGTCGGCGCGAGCTAGACTTGGATTGATAGAGGTCAAATCAGTCTGAAAGCTTGACGTAACTCGAGATGAGATCACCTCTCGAAGCAAACTCTGCATGATGGTCGCTGTCGCTTTTGAATAAACTTGGACAGATTGAATTTTATGTTCATAAATCACTTGCCCAGTCGTCGATTCAATCTTGGAAATCATATGTTTCTTGTGGTAGACCCCATTATTAGCCAAGGTCTGATAACCATTGGTATGCTGGGCGACTGTAACATCAATCCCCCCACCCATCGGTAAACTTTCAATGCCATATTCTGGGATTTCGTAACCCATTTTTTCCATATAACCCTTGACATCAACACCCTTCTCTCGAAGTGTACGATAAGTCCAGTAGGCTGGGATATTCCATGAGTAGTTAAGGGCTTCTCCCAAGGTCATCATGCCCGTACCAGGACTATTGGCATACATGATGGGATTGCCGTTTGAAAAGTTTGTCGGATAGTTAGACAAGATACTTGCACTTCCCATCAAACCTTGGTCAATAGCGATACCATAGGCCAGTATAGGCTTCGTGGTTGAAGCTGGAGAACGTTTGGTGTCAATGGCATGATTGTTCTGATTTTCTTGATAATTACGACCACCAACAAATCCAAGAATGGCTCCTGTTTGGTTGTCCATGAGGACATTTCCTACTTCGGGCTGGCCTGTCGAATCATCTAGCAGATATCCGTAGGTCGCAACCGCATTTTGCATCGCAGCATGAACGTTTTTATTGATAGTTGTCGTAATCTTATACCCACCATTCTCAATTTCCTTGGTTGCTAGGTCATGATAAGCCTTCTGGATGGACTCATTCTTTAACTCTTGAGCAGAGACATGATCTCTCTCAACTAGATAATCATACATCCGATCGGTAGCTTCTGCCAAGGTTGCAAAGTAAAGATAGTCGCGTGAGCTTCCGTTGACACTACCTGATGGTAGGAAGTCTTTCTTAAAGTCATAATCCTTGTACTTATCGTAGTCTTCCTGACTTAGAGCCCCTGTCCGGTACATGTTGTAGAGAACATCCTTGGCACGCTTGATTCCCAAAGCCATATCCTCATCACTCTTCATACTACCATCAGATTCATAAGGAGAGTAACTAATCGGACTCTGTGGCAATCCTGCGATAAAGGCTGCTTGAGGGACCGTTAAATCCGAAGCATTGACTCCAAAGATTCCTTCTGCAGCCTGCTGGGCACCTGCAATATTTTGGCCTTTATGATTGCGACCAAAAGGAGCAATATTCAGATAGGTTGTCAGAATTTCGTCCTTGCTCATGACACGCTCCAAGGCAAGAGCATCTACGATTTCTGTCGCCTTACGAGCCAAGGTTGGAGCATCCCCTACCACCTGTTGCTTGATGACCTGCTGGGTCAAGGTCGAACCACCACTAGACGAGCCTAGACCGACAAAGGTTCCCAAGGTCGCACGAATAACGGCCTTAGGCACAACTCCCTTGTGTTCATTGAAATGCTCGTCCTCTGTCGCAATAATGGCTTTCTTAAGATTATCTGATATAGCATCCGAAGCAACTGAAGTGCGCAACAAATCGCCCTCGATCGAAGCGATGGTAGTCCCGTCAGAATAGGCGATTTCTGAGATGGAGGCAATATCCTTCACTTGCTTGACCAACTCCTCTGCTTGAGGAACCTGAGCCTTGTCAAATAGAGCGACTCCATAACCCATAGCCACCCCAGCACCAAACAGTCCACCGATAAAACCTAGGATAAAGAGAGTATTAAAAACTATTTTAAACCCACTCAAAACCTTAGCAAAATTAGATCCTGCCCTTCCAACTTTATCAGAAGAGGTCCCCTTTTTACCGGTTTTCTTATTAGCCAGTTTTTCTGCTAGTCTTTTCTTCCATTTTGCAATTCGTTGCATTAGCTGCTGAAAAAAATGCAGCATTTTTGTTTTTAATTCATTAATTCTTTCTTTCATGAATGTCCTCGCTTTCTCTATTATACCATAAAAGGAAAACTTTCAATAAAATAGCCACTTTCTTCCCTATTCTACTAGGCTATTAATCAAGTTTGTGATACAATAGGTAGAAACAATATTTTATAAAGGAGAAAAGACACATGCACATTTTTGATGAGCTAAAAGAGCGTGGTTTGATTTTTCAAACGACTGATGAAGAAGCTTTGCGCAAAGCCCTAGAAGAAGGTCAAGTTTCTTATTATACTGGCTACGATCCAACTGCTGACAGCCTTCACCTAGGCCACCTTGTCGCAATCTTGACAAGTCGTCGTTTGCAACTAGCAGGTCACAAACCTTATGCGCTCGTTGGCGGTGCAACAGGTCTCATCGGAGATCCGTCCTTCAAAGATGCTGAGCGTAGTCTCCAAACAAAAGACACAGTAGAGGGCTGGGTCAAGTCTATCCAAGGACAACTTTCTCGTTTTCTTGACTTTGAAAATGGGGAAAATAAAGCTGTCATGGTCAACAACTACGACTGGTTTGGCAGCATCAGCTTCATTGACTTCCTCCGTGATGTCGGAAAATACTTCACTGTCAACTACATGATGAGCAAGGAGTCTGTGAAGAAACGGATTGAAACAGGGATTTCTTACACTGAGTTTGCCTACCAAATCATGCAAGGGTATGACTTCTACGTCCTTAACCAAGAGCACAACGTAACGCTACAAATCGGTGGTTCTGACCAGTGGGGCAATATGACAGCTGGTACCGAATTGCTTCGTCGTAAGGCTGACAAGACTGGTCACGTTATCACTGTTCCACTCATCACAGACGCAACTGGTAAGAAATTTGGTAAATCAGAAGGAAACGCAGTCTGGCTCAACCCTGAAAAGACTTCTCCATACGAAATGTACCAATTCTGGATGAACGTGATGGATGCTGACGCTGTTCGCTTCTTGAAAATCTTTACCTTCTTATCACTTGATGAGATTGAAGACATCCGCAAACAATTTGAAGCTGCTCCACACGAACGCTTGGCTCAAAAAGTCCTGGCTCGTGAAGTCGTGACTCTTGTTCACGGAGAAGAAGCTTACAAAGAAGCTCTTAACATAACTGAGCAACTCTTTGCTGGAAACATCAAAAACCTTTCTGTCAAAGAACTCAAACAAGGACTTCGTGGAGTGCCAAACTACCAAGTACAGGCAGACGAAAACCACAATATCGTGGAACTTCTCGTCTCATCTGGTGTGGTCAATTCAAAACGCCAAGCCCGTGAAGACGTTCAAAACGGAGCTATCTACGTCAACGGCGACCGTATCCAAGACCTTGACTATGTCTTGAGCGACGCAGATAAGTTAGAAAACGAACTCACTGTTATCCGCCGCGGGAAGAAGAAATACTTTGTGTTGACTTACTAAATTGTTAAACATTTACCTATAAACAAAGGAGTTACCCTCGAGAAAGGTAACTCCTTTTTGCTGTGAATAGTCCCCATCTATCCCTTAATAGACAGGCTACGCAGGACTATGCGTAAGGTTGTTAGATTATGTAGGATAGAGAGGTTTGAAGGACTGAGCCAATTAAACAAGCCAAAGCCAATCAAACTACTATTTACGACAACGGTATCTTGAATATTCTTCTTGATGAGTGTTTGCAAAGATGATGATAGCCAATCCAACTCTTGGAAGAAATCCAAACGATTATCTAACAATAAGATATCGCTCATCTGCTTAGAAATATCTGNACTCTCATTCATCACCACACCGATATCTGATAGGGTTAGAGCCGCTGAGTCATTCAATCCATCTCCAACCATCAAAATCGTGTGACCTGCTTTCTGCAGTTCCTCTACTAACTCAAATTTCCCATCAGGTTTCAAGTCTGTATAGACCTGATCAAAGGGCAAATCTTTGACTAATTCCTCTGTCCTAACCAAGGTGTCCCCTGTTGCCAGAATCAATTTTTTCCCTTGTGCCTTAAGTTTCTCCAAGGCTGCTTTTGCTTCTTTTCTCAAAGGAGTATGAATGCAGAACATTCCAATCAATTCATTCTGATAAGCCAAGAATAAGAGATTGTAGTGACTCTTGTACTCTTCAATTAAAGCATTTTGTTCTGAACTGATATGAATCTGCTCATCCTGCATCAAGACATAATTCCCAATAAGAACTGGTTGGCCATCTATATGAGATTTGATCCCCTTGCTTGCAATATATTGGAGTTTCCCATGCATTTCCTCATGTTCAATTCCCTCTATCTCAGCTTGCTTGACGATGGCATTAGCAATAGGATGATAAATGTGTTCCTCAAGACAGGCACTGATTCTGAGAATATCTTCCTCACTATAGTCCCCAAAAGGTAACACCTTTTCAACTATAGGATAACTAGTTGTGATTGTTCCCGTCTTATCAAACAAGAAAGTATCAACTTCCAGATATTTCTCCAGAACATCCCCATCCTTAATCACCATTTCACGGTTCAACCCCTCCTTGATAGCTGTCAAATAAGCTACAGGAGTAGAGATTTTCAAAGCGCAGGAGAAATCGACTAATAGGAAAGAAATAGCCTTAGAAAAAGAACCTGTTAATAGGTAAGTTAGCCCAGCCCCCAAGAAATTATATTTGACGACCTTATCCGCCATCTTGATGAAATAGCGTTGTTTCGTTTTCTTGTTTTCTTCAGATTTCTTCATTAACTCAATCAGTTGTAAAATCCGGCTGTTCATCTGATTATCGGTTACACGAATGCGTAACTCTCCAGTTTCTAATACTGTATTTGCACAAACCAAATCAGACTCTCTTTTTTCAACTGGAAAACTCTCTCCCGTCAAGGAACTTTCGTTGACCATACCTAAACCTGAAACTACTTGTCCATCAAACAGAATTTCATTTCCTTGAGATAGGACCAAGACATCTCCTATTTGAACATCGGAACTCTTGATACTAACAACCGTATCGCCCTGTACTAAGAATACGTCGCTCTCTTTTGCAAGAAGGCTTTGTTCTAAATCTGTTGCAGTTTTTTTCAAAGACCACTGATCTAAATGATTCCCCAAATCAAGCATAAACATGATATTGCTAGCTGTCTTGGATTGGTTCATAAACAAGGACAATAAAATCGCCGAACAGTCCAAGACTTCCATCGTTAGTTCCTTACGCGCTAGTGTTTGATAGGCTTCTCTAATATAACCCAAAGCCTGATAACAAGTCCATATATAGCGAATAGGATACGGCACAAAACTACGAAAAAGTACACGCTTAATCGCTGCACCTGAAACAATAGAATAAGCACTCTCTTCTCTACGAATGGGAAGAGTCATCAACTCAGAAACTTTCCCTTTATCAATTCTTTTTAAAAAGGCTTCTGCATTATCTAATACAGAAAAGCCTTCTTTTATGCGTAGAGTAAAGTGCTGTTGATCCATGTAAAACTGGATAGACTCAATCCCCTTTTCATCTCTCGCCAAGGAACGAAGATAGTCTTGAATATCCAAGGTGAGTGAAAAAGAAGATGATAGTCGGATATGTTGGTATCCTCTATGTAGCACTTTAAAAGACATATTATTCTCCTATAAGGCTATCTAATTGCTCTTCTTTTTTCTCTTGCTCGTACAAATATTTGGCATCTTGCAAGACATCGTCTCCATGTTGTTTCACAACAGAAACAGATGCATCTAGCCCGTCTTTCAACTTGTAAGCCTTAGCCAAAGCTTTAGAATAACCTTTTTTAGCTTCCTTACTTGCCAAGATTTTCAAACCAAGGGTACCAAATGCGACACCACCCAAAAAGAGTGATGATTTTTTCGCAACTTTTGCAACGGTTAATACTTCTTTTAACATACTTATTTCCTCCTTATCATTATTATATAGCAATTTAGATATAAAAGCAATTTTATTCTATAAATTGGAGAATTAGTTTTATTTCTACTGAATCTCCCATCTACTTATTTCTAAAGTTGCTTTCATTTGCCTCTTTTGATACACTTAAACTATGAATACAAACCTCAAACCCAAACTTCAGCGTTTTGCTTCTGCGACTGCCTTTTCCTGCCCTATCTGCCAAGAAAATCTGGCCTTGGTAGAGTCTAGCCTCAAGTGTAGCAACCGCCATTCTTTTGATCTGGCAAAATTCGGCTATGTCAACTTGGCTCCGCAAATCAAGCAATCTGCCAACTACGACAAGGAAAACTTCCAAAACCGCCAGCAAATTCTTGAAGCTGGTTTTTATCAGGCTATTTTAGAAGGTATCTCGGACTTACTAACAACTAATCCATCCGCAAAAACAGTCTTGGATATCGGTTGTGGCGAAGGTTTCTACTCTCGTAAACTCCAAGAAAGTCACTCTGATAAAACCTTCTATGCCTTTGACATTTCAAAAGACTCGGTCCAAATCGCAGCTAAAAGTGAACTCAACTGGTCAGTTAATTGGTTTGTCGGTGACCTGGCTCGACTTCCTATAAAAGACGCCAGTATGGATATCCTGCTCGACATCTTTTCACCTGCCAACTATGGGGAATTCCGTCGCGTTTTATCCAAAGATGGCATCTTGATCAAGGTCATCCCGACTGAAAATCACCTCAAAGAAATCCGTCAAAGGGTACAAGACCAGCTGACAAACAAGGACTATTCCAACCAAGATATCAAGGAACATTTCCAGGAATACTTCAGCATCCAATCTAGTCAGATTGCTTCCTTAACAAAACCTATCTCGGCTGAGCAACGCCAAGCCCTGCTTGCCATGACGCCTCTCCTCTTTCACGTTGACCAAACCAAGATTGACTGGAGTCAGTTGACTGAGATTACCATCGAAGCAGAGATTTTAGTTGGGAAAGCAGTGTAAATAAATCTTTCAATAAGACAAAACCCACACCTCCTCTTGAGGTGTGGGTATAAATCGCGATTTTTCAACTGTCTATCCGAAAAGTGGAAAAAATTTTAACCTCTCCATTTATTTTCGATTCGAAATAACAAATTTATCAATAAATAGCAAGTGAAATGAGGCAAGTGATGCCCCATAACAACATCCATGAAAAGAGATTTCTTGATGAGTCAGTGGAAAGGAACTACTATTACCCATATAAAGGCATGACCAAATCACAAATAGTATCCAAAATAAATCAGTCCATTTATATTTTGAAAAATATTTTTTCCACATAAGAACACCTTCTTTCCTGCAATCATATTATAACACTTCGTGTAAGCGGATACAAGAAATGTGAGGTAATCAACTAAGAAGAAGCATGAGGTTGAAAGAGAGTGTTAAACCTTCAATACGTCTATGATTTCTCTCTTTTTAGACCAGATTGATTCAAATCAACATTATTCAAAAAAAGCGAATTTCAATCGAAACTCGCTTTTTTACAAAATGTATTAGTATAAATTTGTATCTTAGTTCAAGTGCCAGATATCTTCGTTGTACTGAGCGATTGTACGGTCAGATGAGAAGAATCCTGCTTTGGCAATGTTAACGATGACTTTATCCAACCATGCGTCGCGGTCTTCGTAGTCAGCAAGCATTTGCTCTTTGACTTTAATGTAGTCTTCCAAGTCAAGGAGAGTCATGAACCAGTCTTTGTTGATCAATTCGTTGTAAAGACGTTCCAAGCGTTCTTTCTTACCTACTGCAAGAACAGCATCGCTCACAATGAAGTCAACCAAAGGTTTGATAGCTTCACGAGCATAGAATTCGCTTGATTTGTAAGCTGCTTTTGCGTAAAGGTCGATAACAGTTTCTGAATCTTCACCAAAGATATAGATGTTTTCGTCGCCAACCAACTCAGCGATTTCCACGTTAGCACCGTCCATAGTACCAAGAGTCAAAGCACCGTTCAACATGAATTTCATGTTACCAGTACCTGAAGCTTCTTTAGAAGCAAGTGAGATTTGTTCTGAGATATCACATGCTGGGATAAGGAAGCTTGCTGCAGTAACGTTGTAGTTTTCAACCATAACCACTTGCAAGTGTGGAGCTACTTCTGGATCATTTGCAATCACTTCTGACAAGCAAAGGATCAAGTGAATGATGTCTTGGGCGATTGTGTAGGCAGGAGCTGCTTTACCACCAAAGAAGACTGTGATTGGACGAGCAGGGATGTTACCAGCCTTGATATCAAGGTATTTGTGGATGACATACAAAGCGTTCATTTGTTGGCGTTTGTACTCGTGAAGACGTTTGATTTGGATATCAAAGATAGAGTTTGTATTGATTTCCACACCTTGGTGATCTTTCAAGTGACGAGCCAATTTACGTTTGTTGTGAGCCTTGATGCTTTCCAATTTTTCTTTGACAGCTGCTTTGTCTTCGTAAGACAAGAGTTTTTCAAGCTCATCTGCTTCATGGTGCCATCCCTCTCCAATAATCTCATCCAAGTAGTGAGATAGTCTTGGGTTGGCATGCATGAGCCAACGACGGAATGTGATACCGTTTGTTTTGTTGTTGAATTTTTCTGGGTAGATGTCGTAGAAAGCTTTCAACTCTGAATTCTTCAAGATCTCAGTGTGGAGTGCTGCCACCCCGTTTACGCTGTATCCATAGTGGATATCCATGTGAGCCATGTGTACACGGTCGTTTTCATCAATGATTTGAACAGCTGGGTCTTTGTATTCTGCTTTCACACGACGGTCCAATTCTTTGATGATTGGTACCAAGTGAGGAACCACTTCTTCCAAGAATTCAAGAGGCCATTTTTCAAGGGCTTCAGCAAGGATTGTGTGGTTCGTGTAGGCAGTCATGCTACGAACGATAGAGATTGCTTCATCAAGTTCGATACCACGTTCAGTCAAAAGACGGATCAATTCAGGGATCACCATTGATGGGTGAGTATCGTTGATTTGTACAACTGCGTAGTCCGCAAGGTCGTGCAAGTTGCTTCCCTTTTCGATTGCTTCGTCGATGATCAATTGCGCGCCGTTTGAAACCATGAAGTATTGTTGGAAGATACGGAGCAATTCACCTTGCTTGTCGCTGTCGTCTGGGTAAAGGAAAAGAGTCAAGTTGCGAGCGATATCCGTCTTGTCAAAGTTGATACCATCTTCGATGATAGAAGAATCAACTGAATCCAAGTCAAACAAACGCAAGCGGTTTTTAGTAGCTGTCTTGTAACCAGGTACGTCGATATCGTAAAGAGTAGATGTCAATGTGAAGTGTGCGAATGGCACTTGGTAGCTACGGCTTGAGCGAACCAACCAGTTTTGCTCTGTCAACCAAGCATTAGGAATCGTTTCTTGTTGGTTGTTTTTAAGAACTTGTTGGAAAAGACCAAAGTGATAGTTCAATCCAACACCGTCACCATTCAAACCAAGTGTAGCGATTGAGTCGATAAAGCAGGCTGCCAAACGTCCCAAACCACCGTTACCAAGTGATGGTTCCAATTCTACTTCTTCGATTTCGATCAACTCTTTACCGGCATCAGCAAGTTCTTTTTTCACATCGTCGTAAAGACCAAGGTTGATCAAGTTGTTTGACAAGAGTTTACCAATCAAGAACTCAGCTGAGATGTAGTAAACTTTTTTCTTACCAGTGTTGACTGGTTTTTGGCTGCTAGCAAGCTTGCTGTAGTTGAGAAGAGCAAGGTAAAGCTCTTCATTGCTACATTCTGCAATAGTTTTATTGTAACGCTTTTGTACAAATTCTTTTAATGGTAACATTTTTGTGTCTCCTGATATTGTCTTATTTCTTTAATTCTACCAAATTTTCATTAATTCGGCGATAAATTGTAGTCAAGTCAAGCAAAGTTTCTTCAACAGCTGGTGTGAGTTGGTCTGCTGTCATACGCCATGACCAGTTTCCACCAAGAGTAGATGGGTAGTTCATGCGAGCCGCCTCATCTAGTTCTAGCAAGTCTTGCATGGTTGCAATAGCCATGAAGCTCACTGATGAAAATACTGTACGAAGCATTGCGTGCGGCACTGTTTCATACTCTTTACGGTTGGTGTAACGCGCCATGTACTCACGAGTTGGATCGTCGATCTCATTACGGTACCAACCAAGAACTGTATTGTTATCGTGTGTTCCTGTGTACATAACAGAGTTAGCAGGTGCCAAGTGTGGGCTATCGATACTTTCGTCTTCTGGGTTGAAGGCAAATTGAAGAATCTTCATCCCTGGGAAGCCAGTACGTTCGCGCAACTCGATAACTTCATCTGTCATGAAACCAAGGTCTTCTGCGATGATGTTTAGCTCACCAAGTTCTTCCTTAACGGCTGCGAAGAGTTTGTAGCCTGGACCTTTCACCCATTTACCAGGTGCTGCTGTATCGGAACCAGCAGGAATTTCCCAGTAAGATTCGAAACCGCGGAAGTGGTCGATACGAACGATATCGTAGATTTTGAAGCTTTCACGCAAGCGTTCAACCCACCATTTGTACCCGTCTTTGTCCATTGCTTCCCAGTCATAGATTGGGTTTCCCCAAAGCTGACCAGTGGCAGAAAACTCATCTGGTGGGCATCCTGCGATGCAAGTTGCTTTACCAGTGGCATCTGTCTTGAAGAGATGTGGATTTGCCCACATGTCGCTTGAATCTTCTGCGACGTAAATTGGCATGTCTCCAACGATTTCAATGTGGTTGTCGTTAGCGTAGGCTTTCAATTTCAACCATTGTTGGAAGAAGAAGTATTGAGTCACACGGTGGTAAACCAACTTGTCTGCCAATTTCTCACGGTAGCTTTCAAGTGCTGAAGCTTTACGAGCACGAGCGTCTGCATCTGGCCATTCTGTCCAAGCAAGATTGTCAAAATGCTCTTTGATAGCCATATATTCTGCGAAGAGTTCGAGCCATGATTGGTTGTCTTGAGCAAACTTCTCAAAATCTTTGACATCACCCACTTCCAAGAAGCGTTTAACTGCTTTTTCTAAAAGTGGACGACGTGCGTAATAAATCTTCGCATAGTCAACTTCAGATGCATCGCTACCAAAGTCAACACCTTTAAGATCACTGGCTTCGAGCAAGCCTTGCTCTACCAAGATATCAAGGTCGATAAAATGCGTATTTCCAGCAAAGGCTGAGAATGATTGGTATGGAGAATCTCCATAGCTTGTTGTCCCAAGAGGGAGGATTTGCCAGTAACGTTGCTTGGTACGAACCAAGAAATCGACGAAATCATAGGCAGTCTGACCAAATGATCCAATCCCATAAGCTCCTGGCAGAGAAGAGATGTGCATCAACACACCACTTTGACGTTTTTTCATAATAGCACCTCATGTGTTTGTTATAAAACGTTGCGCAATCAAGGCGCAAACGTTTGCGTTAATTTAAGTATAACGCATTTCAAAAACAAATGCAAGCGGTTTTAAAAAATTTTTTTGAATTATTTTAATCAAACAAAACTTGTTGCCACTGATATTTTATGAAATAATCGAAAAAATTTTAAAGATTTTCTGATTTAAGATAATTCATTCCCAATATCTGCTCTATTTTCTGAAAAACCGAGCCGAATTTACGCAATCGTTTTCCTGATCTTAATATTTTATAAGAAAATGAACCTTTATCCCTTTTCTTCCTATTTACAAAGCAATTTTTCTTTTGACAAACCTTAAAGTTTTTTTAAAATTTTTTCAAAAAAGGCTTGCAACCGTTTTCTATTTGTGCTATACTGGACTGGTAAGGGAAAACGTTTGCGTTTTTCTATCAAATAAAATTTGTTATTCTTTAGGAGGAATACACTATGTCATCTAAATTCATGAAGAGCGCTGCTGTGCTCGGAACTGCTACTCTTGCTAGCTTACTTTTGGTAGCTTGCGGAAGCAAAACTGCTGATAAAGCAGCTGATACTAGCTCATCTGAAGCAAAAGAAATCACTTTCTACGTTGAAGACCAATACAAAGCCTACGCTGAAAAAGTTGCTGCAGCTTATGAAAAAGAATCAGGTACAAAAGTTAACATCAAATCAGGTGACCAACTTGGTGGACTTGACAAACTTTCTCTTGACAACCAATCAGGTCAAGCTGCTGACGTTATGATGGCACCATACGACCGCGTAGGTAGCCTTGGTACTGACGGACAACTTTCAGAAGTTACTTTGAGCGACGGCGCTAAAACAGATGATAAAACTAAATCTCTTGTAACAGCTGCTGACGGTAAAGTTTACGGTGCTCCTGCCGTTATTGAGTCACTTGTTATGTACTACAACAAAGACTTGCTAAAAGAAGCTCCAAAAACTTTTGCTGAATTAGAAGAACTTGCTAAAGACAGCAAATACGCTTTCGCTGGTGAAGATGGCAAAACTACTGCATTCCTAGCTGACTGGACAAACTTCTACTACGCTTACGGACTTCTTGCTGGTAACGGTGGTTACGTATTCGGACAAAACGGTAAAGACGCTAAAGACATCGGTCTTGCAAACGACGGTTCTATCACTGGTGTCAACTACGCTAAATCTTGGTATGAAAAATGGCCTAAAGGTATGCAAGATACTGAAGGTGCTGCAAACTTGATCCAAACTCAATTCCAAGAAGGTAAAACAGCTGCTATCATCGACGGTCCTTGGAAAGCTCAAGCATTCAAAGATGCTAAAGTAAACTACGGTGTTGCTACTATTCCAACTCTTCCAAATGGTAAAGAATACACACCATTCGGTGGTGGTAAAGCTTGGATCATCCCATCAAGCACTAAGAACCTTGAAGCTGCACAAAAATTTGTAGACTTCCTTGTTTCAACTGAACAACAAAAAGCATTCTACGATGCAACTAACGAAATCCCAGCTAACACTGAAGCTCGTTCATACGCTGAAGGTAAAAACGATGAGTTGACAACAGCTGTTATCAAACAGTTCAAGAACGCTCAACCAATGCCAAACATTTCTCAAATGTCAGCTGTTTGGGATCCAGCTAAAACAATGCTCTTTGATGCTGTAAGTGGTAAAAAAGATGCTAAGACAGCTGCTAACGATGCTGTAACATTGATCAAAGAAACAATCAAACAAAAATTTGGTGAATAATTGAATTCGTTACAAGGGGGGAGAATACAGATCCCCCTTTGATTTTATAAATTTACGAATGATTGCAGTTGCCTATCTAGTAATTGGAGACAAACTTCAATCTCGTATCCTATGAAAGGAGTATTCATGGAAAACCAACAACCTAGCAAAGCAGCCTTGCTTTCAGTGATTCCTGGGTTAGGACAGATTTACAATAAACAAAAGGCCAAAGGTTTTATCTTCCTTGGTGTCACTATCGTATTTGTTCTTTATTTCCTAGCACTTGCAGCCCCTGAATTGCACAATTTGATCACTCTTGGTGACAAGCCAGGTCGTGATAATTCCCTCTTTATGTTGATTCGTGGTGCCTTCCATTTAATCTTTGTAGTCGTTTATGTGCTCTTTTATTTCTCAAATATTAAAGATGCACATACAATCGCAAAACGTATTAACAATGGAATTCCTGTCCCACGGACTTTTAAAGATATGATCAAAGGTATTTATGAGAATGGATTCCCATACTTTTTGATTATCCCATCGTATGTAGCAATGACATTTGCGATTATCTTCCCAGTTATCGTAACCTTGATGATTGCCTTTACCAACTATGACTTCCAACACTTGCCACCAAACAAATTGTTGGACTGGGTTGGCTTGACGAACTTTACAAACATCTGGAGCTTAAGTACCTTCCGTTCAGCCTTCGGTGCGGTTCTTTCTTGGACCATCATCTGGGCCTTGTCTGCTTCTACTTTGCAGATTGTGATTGGTATCTTCACAGCTATCATTGCTAACCAACCATTTATCAAAGGAAAACGTATCTTTGGTGTTATTTTCCTTCTTCCTTGGGCTGTTCCAGCCTTCATCACTATCTTGACATTCTCAAACATGTTTAATGATAGTGTCGGTGCCATCAACACTCAAGTATTGCCTATCTTGGCTAAGGTTCTTCCTTTCCTTGACGGTGCTCTTATCCCTTGGAAAACAGACCCAACTTGGACCAAGATTGCCTTGATTATGATGCAAGGTTGGCTAGGATTCCCATACATCTACGTTTTGACTTTGGGTATCTTGCAGTCAATTCCTAACGACCTCTACGAAGCGGCTTATATCGATGGTGCCAATGCTTGGCAAAAATTCCGCAACATCACTTTCCCTATGATTTTGGCTGTTGCAGCACCAACATTGATCAGCCAATACACCTTCAACTTTAACAACTTCTCTATCATGTACCTCTTCAACGGCGGAGGTCCTGGTAGCGTTGGTGGTGGAGCCGGTTCAACTGATATCTTGATCTCATGGATTTATCGTTTGACAACAGGTACATCTCCTCAATACTCTATGGCGGCAGCTGTTACCTTGATCATCTCTATCATTGTCATCTCTATCTCTATGATCGCATTCAAGAAACTACACGCATTTGATATGGAGGACGTCTAAGATGAATAACTCAATCAAACTCAAACGTAGACTGACTCAAACCCTCACTTACCTCTACTTGATTGGTCTTTCAATCGTGATTATCTATCCACTTTTGATTACTATTATGTCAGCCTTCAAGACTGGTAACGTCGTAGCTTTTAAACTAGATGCTAACGTCGACTTTAGCTTTGCCAACTTCCAAGGGCTCTTCACTGAAACCTTGTACGGCACTTGGTACCTCAACACTTTGATTATCGCTTTGATTACAATGGCTGTTCAAACAAGTATCATCGTACTTGCTGGTTACGCCTACAGCCGTTACAACTTCTTGGCTCGTAAACAAAGTTTGGTCTTCTTCTTGATCATCCAAATGGTGCCAACTATGGCCGCTTTGACAGCCTTCTTCGTTATGGCCCTTATGTTGAACGCCCTTAACCATAGCTGGTTCCTCATCTTCCTATATGTCGGTGGTGGTATCCCAATGAACGCTTGGTTGATGAAAGGTTACTTCGACACAGTACCAATGTCTCTTGATGAATCAGCAAAACTAGATGGTGCAGGACACTTCCGTCGCTTCTGGCAAATTGTTCTCCCACTCGTTCGTCCAATGGTTGCAGTACAAGCGCTCTGGGCCTTCATGGGACCTTTCGGAGACTATATCCTCTCTAGTTTCTTGCTTCGTGAGAAAGAATACTTTACAGTTGCCGTTGGTCTACAGACCTTTGTCAGCAATGTGAAAAACTTGAAGATTGCCTACTTCTCAGCAGGTGCTATCCTCATCGCCCTTCCAATCTGTATTCTCTTCTTCTTCCTACAAAAGAACTTTGTTTCAGGACTTACAAGTGGTGGCGACAAGGGATAATCTATCCCCGCCACCCTTTTTCATTTTGGATCTTGTTGCTAAAGCTGCAGGATTGGACACAAGATCGCAAATAGTAGCAAAATCCGCTTTTCAATCAGCAATTTATCTACTAGACTTGAAATAAAGCACATTTCTCTATATAATAATACTCATATAGAAAACACTTTTAGAAAGATGCCTATGCTTCCATATCCATTCTCGTATTTCTCTAGTATCTGGGGATTTCGTAAGCCCCTGTCAAAACGTTTCGGACTCAACTGGTTTCAGCTTCTCTTTACGAGCATTTTCCTCATCAGTTTGTCTATGGTTCCGATTGCCATTCAAAACAGCTCACAGGAAACGTATCCACTGGATACCTTTATCGATAATGTCTACACTCCACTGACAGATGAAGCCATCATGGACTTGTCAGAGAATGCACAAATCGTTGATGGAAAGCTGAACTACTCAGGTACGAAGAATCAGCAGCCTTCTCTTTTGATTGGCCCGAGCCAAAGCAAAGAATTGCCAAAGGATTTGCAACTTCATTTTGATACGGAAGAACTCATCATCAGCAAGGAAAGCAAGGAACTGACCCGCATTCGCTACCACGCCATTCAAACGGAGAGTTTCCAGAGTAAGGAAGATCTAACCCAGGCCATTTCTAAAGATTGGTACCAACAAAATCGGGTCTATATCAGTCTCTTTCTCGTTCTTGGTGCAAGCTTCCTCTTTGGATTGAATTTCTTTATTGTCTCTCTTGGAGCTAGTCTCCTCCTTTATATCACCAAAAAATCACGCCTCTTTTCATTTAGGACTTTTAAAGAGTGCTACCATTTTATCTTGAACTGTTTAGGATTACCCACTCTGATTACGCTTGTTTTGGGACTTTTTGGCCAAAATATGACAACCCTTATCACTGTACAAAACATTCTTTTTGTTCTTTATCTGGTCACCATCTTTTATAAAACACATTACCGCGATCCAGATTATCATAAATAGGAGATTTTTATGCCCGTGACGATTAAAGATGTGGCTAAAGCAGCAGGTGTCTCACCTTCCACTGTTACCCGCGTCATTCAAAACAAATCAACGATTAGTGATGAAACCAAAAAACGAGTTCGCAAGGCTATGAAGGAACTCAACTACCATCCCAACCTCAATGCTCGTAGCCTAGTTAGCAGCTATACTCAAGTTATTGGTTTGGTATTGCCTGACGACTCGGATGCCTTCTACCAAAATCCTTTCTTCCCATCTGTCCTACGAGGAATCGCCCAAGTCGCGTCTGAAAACCACTATGCTATCCAGATCGCAACTGGTAAAGATGAGAAGGAGCGTCTCAAAGCTATTTCTCAGATGGTTTATGGCAAGCGTGTTGACGGTTTGATTTTCCTCTATGCCCAAGAAGAGGATCCTTTGGTTAAGCTAGTAGCAGATGAGCAATTTCCTTTCCTTATCTTAGGTAAATCTCTATCTCCCTTCATTCCGCTCGTCGATAATGACAATGTCCAGGCAGGTTTTGATGCAACAGAATATTTCATCAAAAAAGGATGCAAGCGAATTGCCTTCATCGGAGGAACCAAAAAACTTTTCGTAACACAAGATCGTCTAATGGGTTATGAGTTAGCTCTTAAACGATACCAACTTCCTATTGATCCAAATCTGACCTACTTTGCGACCGAATTTCTTGAAGATAATGGTTATCGCTTTAGTAAACTTCTCTTCGAGCATGATCCAAATATTGATGCTATTATTACTATTGATAGCCTTCTTGCTGCAGGGGTCTGTGATTACATCGCAAAACACCAACTGGATGTCCCTGTCCTCAGCTTTGACTCGGTCAACCCTAAACTGAACTTGGCAGCCTATGTGGATATCAATAGCTTAGAACTCGGGCGCGTTTCCTTTGAAACCATTCTCCAGATTATTAACGATGCCAAAAACAATAAACAGATTTGTTACCGCCAGTTGATTGGGCACAAAATTATCGAAAAATAAAGACCAGCCTCAAGGCTGGTCTTTTGAGTATTATTAATTGTCTGTTTCTACGAATCGTCCTAGGATGTGGACATTTTCGGATACAGAGACAAAGGCTGTCGGATCGACCTGTTTCATGATGTGTTTAAAATCATTAAACTCTGCTCGCGTGATAACCGTAATCAAGACTGCTTTTCTCTCATGATTATAAGTTCCTTCTGCATCGTGGATCATGGTAGCGCCTCGGTGCAATTTTTTATGGATTTTTTCGATTACCTTTTCAGGATTATTGGTCACAATCATGGCCTGCATGCGTTTTTGCTTTGTAAAGACCGCATCTGTCACACGGCTCGATACAAAAATGGTGATCATAGAGTAGAGGGCGTATTTCCAACCAAAGGTCAGACCTGCTATCAGCATGATGGTTCCATTTACCAAGAAAGAAATACTGCCGACATTCTTACCCGTTTTCTTTCGAATGGTGAGACTGACGATATCTGTACCTCCGCTAGAAATATTGTTACGGAGTGCAAAACCAATCCCCAAGCCCATGACAACACCCCCAAAAAGAGCATTGATGATGGGATCCTCTGTCAAGGTCACAACTGGCACAAGCTGGATAAAGAGGGAACTCATGGATACTGTGATAAAGGTAAAGATTGTAAACTTATGCCCAATCTGATACCAAGCCAAAATCATCAACGGAAAATTGATGGCATAAAAGGTCAGCGATATCGGAATATAAAAACCAAACCAGTGATTACTCAAAGCAGAGATAATCTGTGCCAAACCCGTCGCACCACTGGAGTAAACGTGTCCTGGTTGAAAAAAGAAATTGACTGCTACTGCTGACAAAAAGCCATAAACCAGAGAAGCCGAGACTTTCTCATCATATTTTTCCCGAGAGATACTTTGTAAAACTCGTAAGATTTTTATCTGATAAGCAAAGCGGCGCAGATAATAGCGCCACCGCTTAATTTGTTTTGCTTGTTTCATCTTCTTCTACTTGTAAGCTGAGTTCCTCTAGTTGTTTGAGAGCGACTGTTGATGGAGCTTGTGTCATTGGATCGGTTGCCTTATTGTTCTTAGGAAAGGCAATGACTTCACGGATATTTTCTTCTCCTGCTAAGAGCATCACAAAACGGTCAAGACCGATCGCCAAACCACCGTGTGGTGGGAAACCATAGTCCATAGCCTCAAGAAGGAAACCAAACTGGTCATTTGCTTCTTCGGCTGAGAAACCAAGAGCCTTGAACATGCGTTCTTGAAGGTCTTTTTGGTTGATACGGAGGCTACCACCTCCAAGCTCATAACCGTTCAAAACGATATCGTAGGCAATGGCACGAACCTTAGCCAAATCACCTTCTAATTCGTGAGCTGTCTCTTCCTGTGGAAGGGTAAACGGATGGTGGGCACTCATGTAACGACCTTCTTCTTCAGACCATTCAAACATTGGCCAGTCAACTACCCAGAGGAAGTTAAATTTGTCGTTATCAATCAAGCCAAGCTCTTTGGCAATACGTCCACGAAGGGCGCCTAGTGTTGCATTGGCTACCTCAAGCGTATCCGCCACAAAGAGAACCAAGTCCTTATCTTCAAGACCAAGTGCTGCAGTCAATTCTGCTTGGATCCCAGTCAAGAACTTGGCAACTGGTCCGTTTAATTCTCCATCCACAACCTTGACCCAAGCAAGACCTTTAGCACCGTACTGTTTAGCTACTTCAGTCATCTTGTCAATGTCTTTACGTGAGTAGTTATCCGCAGCTCCTTTGACCACAATAGCTTTAACGGCAGGTGCTTCTGAAAAGACTTTGAAATCAACACCTCTAACCACTTCTGTCAAGTCCTGAAGCAACATATCAAAACGAGTATCTGGCTTATCAGAACCGTAAAAGGCCATAGCATCATCATACTTCATACGAGGAAATGGAAGAGTTACTTCGATGCCTTTGGTTTCTTTCATCACGCGCGCAATCAATCCTTCTGTAATATCTTGGATTTCTTGCTCCGTAAGGAAGGATGTTTCCAAGTCGACCTGGGTGAACTCAGGCTGACGATCACCACGCAAGTCCTCATCACGGAAACATTTGACGATTTGGTAATAGCGGTCGAAACCAGCATTCATCAACAATTGCTTAGTGATTTGTGGACTTTGAGGAAGAGCGTAGAAATGCCCTTTATTGACACGAGATGGCACCAAATAGTCACGCGCCCCTTCTGGCGTTGACTTCGAAAGGAATGGCGTCTCCACATCGATAAACTCCAACTCATCCAAGTAATTACGGATAGAGTGGGTCACCTTGGCACGAAGCTTAAGGTTTTCTAGCATTTCTGGACGACGAAGGTCAAGGTAACGGTAACGCAAACGTGTATCGTCATTGGCCTCAATCCCATCTTTAATCTCAAAAGGTGTTGTTTTGGCTGTATTAAGCACCGTCAAAGCTGTCACGTTCAACTCAACTGCACCAGTCGGCAATTTATCATTAGCTTGCTCACGCGCAACGACTTGTCCAGTCACCTCGATGACAAACTCACTGCGAAGACTTTCAGCTGTTGCCATGACCTCTGCAGATACTTTTTCAGGGTTGATAACCAACTGCATGATTCCTTCACGGTCACGAAGGTCGATAAAGATTAAACCACCCAAGTCACGACGACGGCCAACCCATCCTTTCAAAGTAATCTCTTGTCCGATATGTTCCTCACGAACACGACCAGCATACATACTACGTTTCATGTTTTCTCTCCTCTTTTATTCTGTTACTATTTTACCATAAAAGCGCAGGCTCTTCATGAAAATCAGCAGAAAAGTTTGATTGTCTTTAGAATCAAAACGAACAGACAAAAAATCCGATGAAAACGTCATCGGATTCTCTGATTATAATTCTTAACCTTTTTACGCTTTTCAGCAATCTCAGCTGCCTTTTTAGGTAGAACAATCTCCGTCGCATAAGCCGAAGCAAAACGCAAGACTCCTGCAATAGGCGCAAAGACAACTGCTAGATAGTTGTAAAAGAAGTCGCCTTTAAAGGCATAGGCAAGTGCCCCGATGATAAAGAAGAGAACGACCGCCTGTATCACTGCTAATAAAATTATTCGTTTCATGTGACCTCCTGACTCTATTATAGCATGAGTATCATCAAAAAGCCGATTAAATTATTCAAAGCGTGGAGAGAAATGCTATAAAGAAGACCTTTTCGGCTCACATAAGCCAGTCCCAAACTCAATCCCAGACTAGCATAAACTAAAAACTGTTGCAAAGTTCCTGGAAAATGAATCAAGGCAAAAAGCACACTCGATACGAGGAGAAACAGAGCTGTCTGTTTTCCGTTGTTCTGCTTAGGAAAGAGATAGCGCGCCAGCATCCCTCTAAAGATGAGTTCTTCCGTCAGAGGAGCAAAGACCACTACCATAAAGAAACCAAAGACAGGCTGAGCAACTGTCAGTTGTGATACGATTTGTTGATTGACTGACGGATCTTCTGGCAAAAAGAACTGGGCTGTAATCGCCACTAGCAAAACCAGAGTAGGCAACCAGATATAACGATTAAAAGCTGTTGTCTGGATGCTAACCTTTTCTGTCTGATACCATATGTAAACTCCATAAACATAGGCCCCTGACAGGGCGACATAAAGTGGCAAGACTCCAAAGATTGAAGCCCCTAGGTCAAGCGCCGATAAAGCCATACTCTGAACCAGACCATAGCCAAAGTAAAAGGATAGAATAGCTAGAAGAAACCAGCCAAGATTTTTAAGTAATTTCATAAAAGACTCCTATTTGAAATGAAGACTTAGCATTGTTATTCACATCATCTTGATAAAAATGTGGAATACAGTCGCAACTAAAAGGGCTAATAAGAGAATTCCTCTTGCAAAAATAGAAACGGTAGTAATGGTTTTATAAAGATATTTTTAAGCAAGCAAAAGCAATGTTGATCCTAGGAAAAAGAGAGTCAGGATATATTCCTGACCAGTTTATCTGTCATTAAAAGCCTAATTTTTCAAAGATTTCTGAGAAATTTTGATTGATAGCATCAAGTGACACTTGCACTTCTTCTCGTGTTTGGTTGTTTTTGACCGTCACTTGTCCGCTTTCAACTTCACTCTCGCCTAGCGTGATGAGAGTCTTAGCCGCAAAGACATCAGCGGACTTGAACTGAGCTTTGAGCTTCCGGTTGAGGTAATCACGCTCTGCTTTAAAACCTTGTTGGCGAAGGGCTTGTACCAATTCCAAGGCCTTGACATTTGCTCCTTCACCCAAGACTGCGATATAAACATCTAGAGCGTTTTCGATAGGGAGAGTCACACCTTGCTTTTCAAGGATGAGAAGCAGGCGCTCTACACCAAGTCCAAAGCCAAAGCCTGCAGTTTCAGGACCACCAAAGTAGGCAACCAAACCATCGTAACGACCACCCGCACAGACGGTCAAATCATTCCCCTCAATCTCAGTGATGAATTCGAAAATGGTGTGGTTGTAGTAGTCCAGACCACGCACCATATTGGTATCGATGATATAGTCTACACCCAGATTTTCCAACATCTGACGGACGGCATCAAAATGAGCTTGGCTTTCTTCATCAAGGAAATCCAAGATAGACGGTGCATTTTCTACTGCCACCTTGTCTTCTTTTTCCTTAGAGTCCAAGACACGGAGAGGATTTTCCTCCAAACGACGTTGGCTATCCTTAGACAAGGTCTCCTTGATCGGTGTCAAATAATCAATCAAGGCTTGACGGTAAGCCGCACGACTCTCAGGATTTCCAAGAGTGTTAAGATGCAATTTGACACCTTGGATGCCGATTTCTTTCAAGAAATGAGCTGCCATAGCGATGGTTTCCACATCGGTAGCTGGATTGCTAGAGCCAAAACACTCAACACCAATCTGGTGGAATTGGCGTAAACGCCCTGCCTGTGGACGCTCATAACGGAACATAGGGCCCATGTAATAGAACTTACTTGGCTTTTGCACTTCTGGTGCGAAGAGTTTATTTTCCACATAAGAGCGGACAACGGGCGCAGTTCCTTCTGGACGGAGGGTAATATGGCGGTCACCCTTGTCATAAAAATCGTACATTTCCTTGATAACGATATCCGTTGTATCTCCGACAGAGCGGCTGATGACCTCGTAATGCTCAAAAATAGGCGTGCGCACTTCCGCATAGTTATAGCGCTTGAAAATTTCACGGGCAAAGCCCTCAACATACTGCCACTTGGCAGACTCAGCAGGTAAAATATCCTGCGTTCCTTTTGGTTTTTGTAATTTCATAGGGAATCCTCTTTAAACTTAATAGTCTTATTTTACCATAAATAGAGGGATTAAAACAGTGAGAAAAAAATTAGGATTCAAATATCATTTTTGAGATTAATAACTGTCAAAAGAATAGCTAGCAAGGAGAGACCAACAAACAGCATCCAAGTCAACTGTATATTCCATACAGCTAGAAGTGAAAAACAAGCTGTTCCCACAGGTATGGATAAGGTAAACAATAAACCTAAAAAATTACTGGTACGAGCTAAAACATCTGGAGCTAGATTTTTCATGAGCATGGCACTAATCTTTGGTTGAACTTTACCAGACACATAGAGAGTTGAAAAGAGAAATAGTAAACCAAGTACGACTTGATTGAATACATTAGCTAGACCAATTAGACTGAGTCCTACGGTCGCCCACATCATCAATCTAGGCAAAGACTGCTTCCCAAAATAATCATTGCCCGTAAGGCTACTGATGATGATTGCTACTAAAACACAGAATTGATTGATAAATAGTGCCTCTGTGTAAGAAAAATTCAAGAGAGAATGGCTCAAAAAGAAGATGTTATAGATGCTTCCTAAAGCCCCACCCAAGGCATTAATAAGCAAGACAGCAAAGATCATGAAACCAAAGTTTTTCTGTCCACCTTTAAGAAAAACGAGACGTAAATTTCGGTAAATTGTTAGGAACTGGTCTTTGATAGAAAGCTTCTCATTTTTTAGGTTTTCACCATCAGCAGATGACATTGACAGACTCAATTTGCTTTTTCCTAAAAAGAGAATAAAGGCTGATACTAGGAAAAAGCAGGCATTGATTCCAGCAACAAGGGAAAAATTGTTGACCGATAGACCTAAGAGCCAAACTCCAAAAGCTTGACCACCAATAGCTGAAATATATGTGATAAACTGGGAAAAAGAATAAGCTTCCATCAGATCCTCTTCAGCTACTTTTTCCTTAACGAGAGGCATTCGCAAACCACCAGCAAAATCACTGATCAAATCACTGATGACATTGATCAAACACAGGCTAGAAAAGGCAAAGAGACTAGCTTGCTGAACAACTAGGGCTGCCAGAAAAAATAAAACCGCCTGAAACAAACCGCTATAGACCATCCATTTGACCTTGTCCCTTGTGTAATCTGCCCGAATCCCTACAAAAACTGTAAAGAGAGTCGGAAGAATAATGACAATATTCGCCATAGCAACAGCAAAAGAGGCTTGTGGCAAGGTCGATGCATAAACGATAAATACTAGGTTAAAAATCGAAGCACCAAAAGCATTGAAGAAGCGCGACAAAGTCAAGAGTCGATAAGCTTGATTTCTAAACAATAGTTTCATAGGTAATCTCCCTTCTTGTTATAATCCCTATGTGAAGTATGACTATAGTATAGCACTTAGAAATTGAAAGGGAAAACTTTTGAATATATGCAACACATAAAATGAGCAAAGAAACGATAGAACTTTTGTAACGACCTGAGAGTAGTCAAAAGTTCTATCGCTTAAATTTTCAAATTATTTTCTTAGTTTGCAGATATTCAACAATCGGTTGTATTTCTGTAGTATTCAGCAGATTTGTTACAACCAAGCATCTCAAAAATATGGACAGCATCTTCCATCTTTTTCTGCCCTTCCTTGACTCTACCCTGCTTGCTATCAAGAAGACCTTCAGCCCACAAATAGACAATTCGGAAATAGGTCTCATTTTCCTTGTAGAAATGCTCTTTGATGACACGTTTAAAATAAGAGGCATTGGTAAATTCTTCACACTCAATGCTGGCTAAAAAGCCATTCAATAGTATAGTGTGAAACAGATTTCGATTACCAGACATTTCCATTAGAAAATCAGATTTACGTACCATTTCTCGTACATATCTAGTAAAAAGAGAAACAGATAGAAATGGTGAACTGACTGAAAATAAATTGAGTTCATAGATTCCCCAAATCTCGGTAGAAAACAAATAATCATGAAGGACTTTCCCTTCCTCTGCTGTTAACTCTACCCTTTCATCCATGCTCTTCATATAAGACTTGATAATGATGGCATTTAGAATATGTTTCTGTTTGTTTTGAGAATGGGCATGCTTTTGATACTCCTTGCGATACAAGTCCTCAAGCGGAGCTATATTCTTTGGATCCAAGACATCTATGATTTCTTTTCTCAACTCAGAATCTGTATCATACTGAAAACCTCTCGTCAGAAAGAGGATTTCCTCTACACTAGCAGATATATTTTCTAGGGCAAATAGAAACTTTTCCACCGAAAGCTCACTCTGACCTGTTTCAAATCGGGACAACATGGACGGCGAAAATTGTCCCCCAGTTGCTTGTCTCAGCGAGATATTTCTTGACTCTCGTAATTGTCTAAAGACTTTTCCAATCTGCTCCATAGACTTCCCCTTGATTCCGTATTTTCTTCATTTTATCATATTTTTCAGAAAATTCATCAAAAACTTGCCAAATTGTCAGAATTATGAGAAAATAGAGGATATTTATCACGTGGAGGGACTGTTATGAGAGACGATATCAAAATCAATGACCGCGCTTTAGCCTTGCAAGACCAAATTATCGATAAATTAGAGAAGGTTTTTGATACAGATGTGGAATTGGATGTTTACAATCTAGGGCTGATTTATGAAATCAATCTAGATGAAACAGGTCTCTGCAAGATTGTCATGACCTTCACCGATACTGCCTGTGATTGCGCCGAAAGCCTACCTATCGAAATCGTCGCAGGTCTAAAACAAATCGAGGGTATCGAAGATGTCAAGGTTGAAGTTACCTGGTCTCCTGCATGGAAGATCACACGAATCAGTCGCTACGGACGCATTGCCCTCGGACTGCCACCTCGTTAATACTCTTCAAAAATCAAATTCAAACCACGTCAGCGTCGGCTTGTCGTACTCAAGTACTGCCTGCGCCTAGCTTTCTAGTTTGCTCTTTGATTTTTATTGAGTATAAGCAGGCAAATCACTTTTGAAGATGAAAAGAAGCAAGCCGAAAATGGCTTGCTTTTCTTGTTTATTTTTTACCTGACTTGTCCATATTCCAGAAGTCTGTCACGGCTCCGCGTGAAGCAGAGGATACGATATGGGCATATTTACCGAGGACACCACGGCTGTAAAGTGGTGGCAAGGTTGTTTCTGCCTTGCGTTTTTCAAGTTCTTCTTCGGATACGGCCATGGAAATTTCTTTGGTATCTTGGTCAACCGTAACGATATCACCTGTACGGAGGTAAGCAATCGGTCCACCATCCTGAGCTTCAGGAGCGATATGTCCGACAACCAGACCATAAGTACCACCAGAGAAGCGTCCATCCGTCAAGAGGGCAACCTTGTCTCCTTGACCTTTACCAACGATCATAGATGAAAGTGACAGCATTTCAGGCATACCAGGACCACCCTTAGGTCCAACAAAACGGACAACGACTACATCGCCATCAACGATTTCATCTGTCAGAACGGCCTGAATAGCATCTTCTTCTGAGTCAAAGACCTTAGCTGGTCCAACGTGACGACGAACTTTAACACCTGATACCTTAGCAACCGCACCATCAGGGGCAAGGTTCCCGTTCAAGATGATAAGCGGACCGTCTGCACGTTTTGGATTTTCAAGTGGCATAATGACTTTTTGGCCTGGTGTAAGGTCTGCAAAGTCAGCCAAGTTTTCAGCGACTGTCTTACCAGTACATGTGATACGGTCGCCATGAAGAAAACCATTTGCCAAGAGATATTTCATAACCGCAGGGACACCACCGACTTCGTAAAGGTCTTGGAAGACATACTGACCAGATGGTTTCAAGTCGGCCAAGTGAGGCACACGTTCTTGGATCGTATTGAAGTCCTCAAGGGACAAATCAACATTAGCCGCATGGGCAATGGCAAGCAAGTGAAGAGTGGCATTTGTAGAACCACCGAGAGCCATGGTTACAGTGATGGCATCTTCAAAGGCTTCACGAGTCAAGATATCAGATGGTTTGAGACCAAGCTCCAGCATCTTAACAACAGCACGTCCTGCTGCTTCGATATCTTCTTTCTTGTCGGCTGATTCAGCTGGGTGAGATGAAGATCCTGGCAAACTCATACCGAGAACTTCGATAGCAGTCGCCATGGTATTAGCTGTATACATACCACCACAGCCACCAGGGCCAGGGCAGGCATTACATTCAAGACGTTTTACGTCCTCAGCTGTCATGTCACCATGGTTCCATTTTCCGATTCCCTCAAAAACAGAAACCAAGTCAATATCTTTGCCATCAAGATTTCCCGGTGCAATAGTACCACCATAGGCGAAAATAGCTGGAATATCCATGTTGGCAATAGCAATCATAGAACCAGGCATGTTCTTGTCGCAGCCACCGATAGCAACGAAGGCATCGACGTTGTGACCACCCATCGCCGCCTCGATAGAGTCCGCAATGATATCACGAGATGTTAGAGAGAAACGCATACCAGGCGTTCCCATGGCAATCCCGTCCGCTACGGTAATGGTTCCAAACTGTACAGGCCAAGCACCTGCAGATTTGACACCTTCTTTAGCTAATTTCCCGAAATCATGCAAGTGAATGTTACATGGTGTATTTTCCGCCCAAGTCGAAATCACTCCCACAATCGGTGTTTCAAAGTCCTTATCTGTCATACCAGTCGCTCGAAGCATAGCACGGTTTGGTGATTTAACCATGCTATCATAAATGCTACTGCGGTGACGTTTATCTAATTCAGTCATCTTATCCCTCCCGTTTCAGTTTTTACTATTATAGCACATTTTAAAGGCAATGAACAGAAGAAAATTCTTGAATTTTCAGAAAATTCTATACAGCAATATTTTCTTTAAAAATGTTACATTTATTTCTTGACTTTATAAATTAAAGTGATATCATTTAGATATCATAAAGCAGGAGGTCATTCTTATGACTGAAAAACTAATCAATTCAAAACCAAATGGTGTATTCGCATTAATTCTCATTGAATTGACACTCGTACTTGGTATCTTTATATTTATAATGGGTGCTGGTTCGGAAAACGTTTTTGGAATTATTATCGGTCTTTTATTAATCTTAATTTCAGTTCTAGCTCATGCTGGTTTAAAAGTTGTCAAACCTCAGGAAGCTCTGGTTTTGACCCTCTTTGGTAATTATACAGGTACCATCAAAGAACCTGGTTTTTACTTTGTCAATCCTTTTAGCATAGCAGTCAACCCTGCAAACCACACTCGACTTGGTCAAAGTGGTGATGTTAGCACAAAATCTCCTTTTTCAGGAATGAAATCATCAAATGGCAATGATGTAAACCTTGAAATTGGCAAGAAACAGATTTCCCTCAAAGTTATGACTTTGAGCAATTCCCGTCAAAAGATTAACGATTGCTTAGGTAACCCTGTTGAAATTGGAATTGCGGTAACTTGGAGAGTTGTCGATACAGCCAAAGCAGTCTTCAACGTTGATAACTATAAAGAATATCTCTCATTGCAGTGTGATAGCGCCCTTCGTAATATTGTCCGCATCTATCCTTACGATGTGTCTCCTAATGTAGATACTACAGGGGATGGACAAGCAGATGAAGGTAGTCTCCGTGGCTCTAGTGAAATTGTAGCTAACCGTATTCGTGAAGAAATCCAAAGTCGCGTAGAAGATGCTGGCTTGGAAATCCTTGAAGCACGTATCACTTATCTAGCTTATGCACCAGAAATTGCAGCTGTTATGCTTCAACGCCAACAAGCATCTGCCATTATTGATGCCCGTAAGATGATTGTAGACGGCGCTGTGGGAATGGTTGAAATGGCACTAGAACGTCTCAATGAAGGAGAATTGGTAGAACTTGACGAAGAACGAAAAGCTGCCATGGTTTCAAATCTCCTAGTCGTTCTCTGTGGTAATCATGATGCACAACCAATTGTCAACGCAGGAAGTCTTTACTAAAGATGGCTGAAGCTAAAAAAAAGCAGATTCCCCTTCGACTCTCAACAAAGTTATACGCTGCACTCGCATCATGGGCAGAAGACGACTTTCGTTCAGTCAATGGGCAAATCGAATATCTCCTTACAGAGTGTGTCAAGCAACGGAAGAAAGACGGAAAATACGTATCAGAAACCATTGACGAACCATTTGAGATTGATATTTAACACCTTCTCCTGTCTGCTAGATCGGACAGGAGAATTTTTTCATCTTTTTTTTGTCAAGTAACTTTACTTTACAAAAAAGTTTTGATATACTATTAAAGTTGATGAAAATCAAACCTAACTGAATTATATCTTAAAAGGAGAAATCAAAATGGCAGTACCTGCACGTCGCACTTCAAAAGCGAAGAAAAACAAACGTCGTACCCACTACAAAGTAACAGCTCCATCTGTAAACTTTGACGAAACTACTGGAGATTACTCACGTTCTCACCGTGTATCACTTAAAGGATACTACAAAGGACGTAAAATCGCTAAAGCTGCATCAGCTGAATAATAGAAGGGAGATACCATGCGCGTAAATATCACACTTGAACACAAAGAATCTGGTGAACGCTTGTACCTTACTTCTAAAAACAAACGTAACACTCCAGACCGTCTTCAATTGAAGAAATACTCACCAAAACTTCGCAAACACGTTGTGTTTACAGAGGTTAAATAAGGGTTCACTACACGTCAGTAGACTTTAGAAACCTTGATTTAAAGCAATTCTTGAATTTCGAAATTTCACTACATTGCGATATGAATCAATCGAATCACTACCTTTTTCACTACCTTTTATGTAATAAGAAACTGATTCGTTTATTTAAAAAGAAGAGGAACTTTAGTGTCAAGCTCCTCTTTTTTATTTGCTCTTTTACTTACAAATCGTAAGACCTGGTTTGGAAAGTATGAATTTCAGTTGGACTAAAAACAGCGTAATATCAAGACTTTTCTCCGCTTTTATAAAAGCGTTTTTCCAATCAAATTCAACTAATTTTATCTAAATGGTGTGGATTTTACCCCCAAAATTACAGAGAATGGAGCTGATAAACACTAAACGTTCACACCATTAGTTAAATGATTTTTTTCATCATTTTTCTTAGATGATAGAACTTCTAATTTATTTCTTATTCAAGCAAAAACAACCTGCTATAAGTAAGAAAGAGGAAGATACAAGAAAAACACGGCGTAAAAACCGATTCAGTTCATTGTCCTCAATCCTTGTCTGCTTCATTTTCTTTTACGAGATCGTTTTGTGAATCTTTTTCAGAGAGTTTTTGATCAATATACTTGTCAATGTTTTCATAAAATTCCTTGGTCGCTTCACTATCTAATGTTGGCGAGTTCTGAACTTGATTCACTTTCAATTGAACAGATTGAATACCGTAAGAGGCTTGTTTTTGGTGGAGTGTTTCTAATTCTTCTTCTGAAATCGGATCTCCAACAACCGTCAAGACCAATTCATTGTTACTTGACTTGTAGACTTGATTAATAACCGTATAATTGGCGAACTCTTTTCCTACAAACTGTTTGATCCCTTCTTTGCGCGCTTGTTCTATTGTCAGAGTAACTGCCGAATAGCTAGCTGGAAGAATCAACAATACAATCAAAGAAATCAAGCCAATTCTCATTTTAATGCTCAGCTCTTTAAATGAAGTTAAAGGAGATTTTCTCATCAAAATTCTTGTTCCAACAATGTTGGCTAGCATGATAAAGACACAGTTGATCAAGAAAAGATAGAGAGCCCCCAATAAAAATCGTACATTCCCATTAGCTAAACCATAGCCAGCAGTACAGATAGGCGGCATCAAAGCTGTAGCAATGGCTACTCCTGGCACGATATTGTTTGCTTCTTTTTTCCTTGAACCGATCACACCAGCAATCCCACCAGCAATAGCAATGAGAACATCCCAAATGGTTGGAGAGGTTCGTGCGATCAACTCGCTACTTGCATAAGACAAGGGAGAAATCCAGAAATACAGAGTCGAGACAAGCAAACTGACCAACACTTGAGTCAATAAAACCTCTAGAGATTGCTTGATTAAACGCGTATCAAAAATAGCTAAACCGAATCCCAGTCCAACAATCGGTGTCATGAGAGGTGAAATTAACATGGCTCCAATAATAACAGCTGTTGAATTCATATTTAGACCGATAGAGGCAATAAAAATTGCACACATCAAAATCGCTGTATCTCTCAATCGAACATGAAGGTCATCGTATAATTTCTCACGGTATTCCCGTGTTGAATAATTGGCAGTCATTTGTCCTCTCCTCTTTCCTTATTTAAATCGGTATAATAATTAATAATAACAGCTGATAAACAGCCAAAAAATATGAGCCCATAAATCGTCAAGAAGACACTGGTAATCCTTCCAATCAAGGTCACAGCTAGGAGATCCCCGTAGCCGACAGTCGTCGAAGTCACAAAAGCATACCAAAGACCGTCTCCGTAATTTGTGATAGCAGGTTCAACTAGGAAAAGCACGCCTCCTGACCCAAAAACAAAGGTCACAAAACTCAGAGCAAACCGAGTAAAACCCGTAACCTGTATAATATGCCATAACATTTTTAAACGTCTCATTTGTTCTCCTTATTCATACTAGCTCCTGACCGAGCCGTTTTTTCCAATAATCAAAGTGAAGATAGGACATGATCTCCATCAGAGAAAGATAGACAAACTGATAGATCTGATTTAAGCTGATTATCAACTGATATTGTTTGAAAAATGACTGGAAGAAAGACCAGATATGACTGTCTTGAATCAGTCCCTTCTTAACATCAGACAGGATATTAGCTAAAGCTCCCAAGGACTGAAACGGTAAATCCTTGACATTTATATAGATCCGGTCCACCACATCATTCAGACTGGTATCTTGGATGGCATGAAATTCTCCAAAGAGAACTCCTGCCGCTCCAAGAGTAGAAACAAATTCCACCAAATAATTTCTGAGGAAATTTTCTCAACCTTTTCCCATAATGTGTTTAGTGCCATCCATAACGATCCCAACCAGAAAAAGGAAAGAAAACAAGCAAAGAAATTTTGCCGTAAATCCCAAAAAGCTTCAAGACTTGGTGTTGTTGGTTTTTCTAACTCTAAAATCAAGATGGTCATAATAATTGCTAGAACAGCATCTGTCAATACAATTAATCTGTCTTTCTTCATCGGATTGCATCCCCTTTCTTTTTTGTAACATTCTATCTTATCGCATAATATTGGATATTCTTTCATAATCCGACTACAAACAAAAATAAACCAAAAAGTCTGTCCCTATTATGCTATATTTAACTNTAGAANTATTCATCCATCTAATTAATAAATATATCATATTTCACAATAAATGACTACTATCAAAGATACATTTTCTTTCANATTNCTCCCTTTTNAACTTGGCTAACTTGANCTGCATTACCTAGGTCGNTTTGCTTTAAATTATACTTTTTTCTTAAANATTTGNTACGAGTAGTCTTTCATGTGAGTAATTTTNATCAAAAAATTTCATAGATAAGTCCTATATATAATCATGNNAAAGTAGTAAAAATAGTTGTTATCCTAGTTGATTAAAAAANTCTNTGATTTCCTCATCTTTTATAAAATAATATATAATTTTCCCCTCTCTTCTAGTNTCCAAGATGTTTTGATTGGCTAGTTTACGAAGATGGTNGGAGGCAGATGCCATACTGAGATTTAGTAAACAGGCTATATCNCAGACACAGAGTTCTTCNACNGCAAGGAGATAAAAGATGATATTTATCTGTTTATTATCGGTAAANTTTGATAAAATNCGAAGTGATTTTTGGACTTTTTCCTTTTCAAGGTAGTTCGTTNCGGTTGTAACATTTTGNTGATTTATAATATTCACTTGGCAGATACTATCTTTTTTCATAATTTTTTCTCCTAGCCGAACACAGTCCTTAGCATGTNAAAGCTGTTGTTTTCAATCAGNATATACATCCCCANTCCTAAATAAACAACGGCAATAAACCATCTGCTATATTTTTCCAAAGTTTCTCCAACAGAAGGGACTTGTGCCAATTTTTGGGCAGAAAAAACCAAGAGATAAATCATGACTAGAAAGGTAAGTAAAGCCACTATCAAATTCGCTAAATTTAAGGTAATAAAATATGGGACAAAAACACCAATATTGTCAGCACCACAACTTGCAAAAGTAATCATAGCGACTAGAAAAATCAGGTTTTTATTATCTTTGCGCAAACCATCTTTTGCAATAGCTTCTCCATCAGAATCTCCTAAAAGCAAAACTTTGAGNCCTAGGAAAATTGGAATCAAACCGAGCAAACCTAAAATCTCTTTACTAGGAATATAATTTAAGACAAATGCAAAAAGTAAACTTAGCAATATTAGACTAACAGAGCCTAGAAATTGTCCTAAATAGATGTTAATGATGTCTTTTCTGCTTTTTCTTTTGGCAAAAAATAACATTAGGATAATAAGTAAGTCTACGGCTGTCCCAGAATACAGGATTATTGAAGTAACAACATTTTGAANCATAAANCACCTCATTCAAATATATTTTTGAATGNATTTTAACATTAAACTTTGTAGATGTCAACTTCAGCTCCATCAAANTATAGATAAGAAGGTAGTGTCCCAAACATTAAAAAGCCCTGCCATCGAAATGATAGCAGGGCTTAACTTCAATATCCAGATGATATATTTATCTAAAAAAGGTAGAGTAAAAGGTAGAGTTTTTATTGATTTGTAGTGCGATATAATGAGTTTCCAAAAATCAAAAATCGCTTAAAATCAATATTTTGACATCTATTGACGTGTACTGAAACCCTTACTTAACCTCTGTAAGGATATAATTACGGTACCAGTATATCATAAATAATAACAAAATCTTGACTTTCCGAAAAATAAGTATTTTCCGGAAAAATATCGAAATTAAATCAAAACTAAAAATATCTCATACATTTGAACTGCACCCCAAAAGTTAGACAGAAAAAATCTAACTTTTGGGGTGCAGTTCATCAAAGGTGCTTTTCATTTTAAAAAACTTGTGGAAAAACTTCATCCCATATATCTACTAAGCTTTTCCCGTCAAATACTTTAGCTTCCATAGCTTCATCAATTGTATCAAACTGCTGACCTTCATAATCATAACCAACTACACATATACTCGATAAAAAGCAAGCACCTCGGCTATTATAATTAAATTCAAGATCTTTGTCTAAATATTTTTTAATTTCATCCTTTTTCATATAGGACCATCCCAACTAAAACAATCTCAACAAACAAGATTTTTTCCTTAGATTCTATTCCCACTACTAGCTTTCTATGATGCTGACGATTTCATCTTCAAAATATTCATAAAGAGTTCCATCAACATCTACCAGCAAGGAGTCAATCTCCTCGTCATTGTCAGAGGCGTCACAATAGTCTTCTACAAATCCTCTAACTACCGCGCCATTTTTTAACGTGATAATTACATCTGTACGGTTAAATTTCCAGAGTGTCATTTAAATATTCCTTTCAATATTGGCTAATTGCTTTGCTTTTTCGTAGTAAGGTGTTAAGAAATCGATAAAACCTTGTTTGTCGCTTGGATCATGTTCCTCTAAAAATATCATCAACTCAAAGTCATTGAGAGCGTCAAACATTTCAGAGTTTTCATTATCCCAAGCCTCGGAAAATTCCGCATCTTCTCCAAAAAGAGCGTTAAACGTAAAGGAAAAATCCCAAAAATTATCAATCTGACCACTGACTGTTTGCTGGAGCATGTCTAATACTTGTTGACTATAACCCATTACCCTTCCCCTCCTAATAAGAACGTTGTAGCATATTGAGCTACGTTCCAAAAATTTAACAGACAAAATCTAATTTTTGGGGTGCAGTTCATTCATCAAAGATGATTTTTATTTTAATAATACTGCACTTCAATTCCATCCATAATTTCTACTAAAGTGTTATCGTCAATTTTTAGAGAAATCAGATCAATGAATGATGATACCTGGTATTCCTTATCTCCAATCACCACTACAATATCATGAACAGAATTAGGAAAAATCCCACATACTTGACCATTATAATCAAAAGAGGCATCCCAACCATTGTCATATAACTCTTGTAAATCATCTAATATTGCCATATAAACTAAATCCTTTTCCATAGTGTTTTCTTTCAAATAAGGCAGGTAAAAGCACCTAGATTGTTCTAAGTCCTATGAGATTGTTTTAATCGAGACAATCTCACTCTCAAAGAGAGAAATTTCAGTAGCTTCATCTGGACTAGGATTAGCAATGAGAATAGTGATTTCATCTTGCTCATCATTGTCCATTTCGTCAACAAAGTCTATGACACGTCCCTTGATTATCTTATCGCAATTAGTGACTATCTGAACCCTTGATCGAAGATACTTCCAAAGCTGTTTACTCATTTATTTTCCTCTCTGCTATTTTTTCGATAGTTCTTATACTTTTTATAGTTAGTCGATAAAATCGCCTAGGTTGAACTAAGCACTAATAATTTTGATTTTCTTGATAATATCTTCAGGATATGAGCGATCACCTATAACTATTTCGTCAGGACCATCTAAATCATAACCGTCAAACCAATCAACCACCCTACCCTTGATGGAGGTCCCATCTTCTAAAATAAGGCGAACATTTTTATCAACATATTCCCATAATTTCATTAAGTTCCTTCTCTCTAACATCGGAACAATATGACCCAATATTAGTTATTTACTAATGGCTTTTAGTTCCTGTTAAAAGCATTATAGCACACCTTACTTGCTAAAGTACAACAAGCACCCCATTAGACTAACCTGCTACTTTGCTTTCTTGTAAAAATGTTGTATACTTAAGTAAATAAAGGAAGTAATCTTGTTCCCCCCTGTCTACTATGTGGTCGGAATGATGGTTACTTCTTTTTTCCCCCTTACTATCTCAATAGCCTTGTATTTAAAAGTTTTTTAGGCTATAATTAAATTAACGAATAGAGGTTTTCCATCTCCCCTTGAAACAGATCTTTCTGCGGTAGGAGGTGGGACGCCTCTATTTGTTTTTTAAGTCAAAATGATGTAAAATTAATTCAAGAAAGAAGTGTGGTTTTCCCGCCTAAAAGCTCTATAGCTGTGGGAGGGTCACGCTTCTTTTTACCTCTCAAAAGAGAACGCAAAAAAAGCCGTCTCATTCTTTGAAGCAGCAATGAAATCAATCTAGCAAATATCTAAGCAAACCCAGAAATCAACCTTTTAAGACAAAGCAAAAAGCCCACTGTTGTAGGCTTTCTGTAAGATATTTCTTAAAATTAAAGCATCTTGTTGTAGAATTCAACGACAAGTGCTTCGTTGATTTCTGGGTTGATTTCGTCGCGTTCTGGCAAGCGAGTCAATGAACCTTCCAATTTTTCAGCATCGAATGATACGAATGCTGGACGTCCAAGAGTAGCTTCTACTGCTTCAAGGATTGCTGGAACTTTCAATGATTTTTCACGAACTGAGATCACTTGACCTGGAGTTACACGGTATGATGGGATATCAACGCGTTTTCCGTCCACAAGGATGTGACCGTGGTTTACGAATTGACGAGCTTGACGACGAGTAGTCGCAAGGCCAAGACGGTAAACAACGTTATCCAAACGACGTTCCAAAAGAAGCATGAAGTTGAAACCTAGGATTCCGCCTTTGATCTTAGTAGCTTGTACGAACAAGTTACGGAATTGTTTTTCACCTACACCGTAAGTGAAACGAAGTTTTTGTTTTTCAGCCAATTGCAAACCGTATTCTGACAATTTAGAACGGTTGTTTGGTCCGTGTTGTCCTGGTACGTAGTTACGACGTGCCAATTCTTTACCTGTACCTGTAAGTGAAAGGCCAAGGCGACGAGCTTGTTTCCAAGATGGTCCTGTATAACGTGACATATGTATGTCCTCCTGATATAAATAATATTTGGCGGAAATAGTCACTTAGAAAGCCCTGATTCGTGCAGATGCCCTTCGCCTAAACAGCCAAGGTTACTTGTCATAAGACACCTGTTGACGAGCTTCATGCTTTCCTGCTGCTATTTCACACAAAGGCTATTGTACCATGAAAAGCTAGATTTGTAAAGGGATTTTACGGCTTTATTTCAAATTGAGGCTGAATGTAAACTTGCTTCCTAAGCCATATTGACTTTCTGCTGTGATTTCGCCACCAAGCTGATGGGCTAGTTCGCGTGCAATCGCAAGTCCTAATCCATGTCCACCCGTCTTCATATTGCGCGAAGTTTCTACACGATAAAGTCGTTTAAAGATCTTTTCCAAATCTTCAGGAAGGATCCCCTGACCCTCGTCTTTCACACTGATTGTCAGCTCTTGTTCTGTTAATTGGGCAAGAACCTCGATTCTGGTTCCTGGTTCTGAATATTTAAAGGCATTGTTTAACAAATTGACCAGAATACGAGAAAGTTTGTCAGAATGGCTCTTGATTTTCGCCGACTCAGGTGACACTTGAATGTAAACATCTCGCTCCTCTTGTTCAATCTGGAGTTGAAATTCACTCATTGACTCAATCAGCAACTGATCTAAAAAGACCTCTTCGACTTCCTCATCAGCAGTTTCTTGAGGTTGTGTGTTAAGAGTCAAAACATCCAATTCCTCCACTAGCTTGTTTAGACGCTCGGTTTGCCGACCAATCGTGGTTAAGTAGTGGAGCCGCTCCTCTTCCTTGATCACTCCATCTAGAATTCCCTCCACAGTAACCTGAATGGAGGTAATGGGAGTTTTAATATCGTGAGAGAGCTGCGCAATCATCATTCTCTTTTCTTGCTCGCTCTCATCAAGTGATTGAAAGGTAGCTTGCAAATTGTGAGACATGTCATTAAAAGCCTGGCCCAGCTCTTGAAATTCTAATGGTCCTTTGGTTTCGATTTCTGTGCTGAAATCCTTGCTTGCTATATCCTGAGCTTGTTTTTTCAAATGTTTCAGAGAAGAGAACACAGGCGACAAAAGAAAGATGCTCACTGCAGCGCCAATGAAACTAGCAATCAAGGTTATTCCAACGAGAAAGTAAACTTCACTTTTCTCAATCAACATTCGTTGGACTGCCCAGAAAACGACCAAAATCGTTAGTAGAGTCGACACTAGATACCCCACTAAAATATAGTTTTTTAATTTCATTTTCTACCTCTTGGTCTTTCCATCTTATAACCCAAACCCCAGACAGTTTTGATAGCAGGAGCATTTGAATTCGTATACTTGGTCAACTCTTGCCTCAAAGCATGGATATGAACATTGAGTGTATTGGTATCATCCACATAGTCCTCTTGCCATACCTTCTCATAAAGTTCCGTCTTTGAAAAGACTCTCTCGGGATTGCTGGCTAATATCCATAGAAGTTCAAAGGATTTTACTGTCAATTCCAAAGGTTGCTCCCCAATGCGAACCTCATGAGTCACATGGTTGATCACTAAGTCACCAAACTCGATCTGTTCTGTCTCTCCTCCACGGCTAAGGCGACGCAAGATATTATTCACTCTTAAAACCAATTCGCGTGGGCTAAAGGGTTTGACTATAAAATCATCTGCCCCCAAACTTAATCCATAAATCTTATCCTGTTCGCTTGTCTTAGCAGTTGTAAAGAGGAAGGGTTGATCCGGAGCGATATACTGAACTTCACTGATAAAATCATACCCGTCCATATTGGGCATCATGATATCTGTGATAATGAGGTCGATAGATTTTTTTCTGAAAAGCTCTAATCCCTCCTTGCCATCATGGGCGACCAAAACGTCGTAACCCGCCTGTATAAGATAGCGGTGTTGAATATCTAGAATATCTATTTCATCATCAACCAGCAAAATTGTCTTTTTCATCTGACACTCCTTCGATAAAAACAGTGTTATACTTGCTTTAGTATAACACTATTTTCTCTAATGTTTAAATGATTTGAATCTTAATCTTCTCGTTTGGTTGTCAAACCCAAAAGTCCAACAAGACCTGCCAAGGCTAGACCAAAGATACCAAGGCCTGCTGTAGCCGTTTTAGCTTCCCCAGTATTTGGTAGCATCGCTTTATCATCTTTTTTCATCATATTAGCCATTGGGCTAGAAGCTGGTTGATCTACTTTCATATCTGACATATGGTGATTTGTACCCATCATACCCTCAGTCGTACCTGTAGAGCCTGTTTCAGAAGGCTTCGTATTCATCTGACCTGATTGAGATGGTGTTGTCGCCATTTCTTTTCCACGAAGCTGAATCGTTACTTGACGAGTAGCAATCAGATTAGTCAAATCAGGTTTGCCATCTTTAGAACCATAGACTTTAACAGTAGCTAGATACGTATGTGTTCCGTTAGCTCGAAGTTGATCCAGCAAGGCCTGACCATCTTTGCCAACCGTATTGCCATTCAAATCCACTTCGTAGAAATATTGACCTTTAGCCAAGCCTTCAAGTGGCAATAGAGCTGGATTTTTAGCTGTTCCGTTGTCTGACCATGGGGCTTTGTCTGAGGCTTTTAACAAGAGGCGAGTCAACATACCATCTCCACCAAAAGCTTCGTATGGAATGACTTGGTTGACACCAGCTGTAAATGGTCCTGGAAAATTAGCTCTATCCAAGTAAGAAGCTGGGACATCTACTGTATCTTTGGTATTGTCAGCTACACCTTTTTGCACTTCAGCTGGTGTGGTCAAACCATTCAAATTAACAGTCAAATCTTTAGTCGCTACCAGATTAGTTAAGTCAGGCTTGCCGTCTTTTGCACCGTACACCTTGATGGTTGCCTTATAGCTTTGAGTTCCATTTTGTTTCAAGAGGTCAAGCAGCTCTTTATCTGATTTTCCTTGGGTACCTGCTAAATCCACTTCGTAGAAGTAAAGGCCTTTGCCCAATTTCTCTACTGGTGGAAGGGCGGGATTTTTAGCTGTTCCGTTGTCTGACCATGGAGCCTTATCAGATGCTTTCAAGATAAGACGAGTTAACATGCCATCACCAGCGAAGAATTCGTATGGAATGACTTGATTGACACCAGCTGTGAAGGGACCAGGGAAGTTAGCCTTGTCCAAGTAAGTAGCTGGGACATCTACTGTGTCTTTGGTGTTGTCAGCCACACCTTTTTGCACTTCAGCTGGGGTGGTCGCTGGTTGAGCTTCACTAGCTTCACGGTCTTGTCCAGAAACTGTAGACGCAGGACTTTCCGCAGGTTTAACTGCATCTTCTGTTTGTTTCTTAGAGTCAGGTTGTGCTTGCACTTCTTCTTTTGGCGCTACTGCAGGCTCTTTAGCAGTTGCGTCCGCTTTTTCTGAAGAGCTTGTCGTATCCACACTTGCTTTAGGTGTTGGAACAGACTGTTCTGAAGGAAGAGCTACATCAACTGCTTTTTTGAGAACCTCTGCTGGTAAATCGCTCTTTTCACTCACCGAAGCAGCGTCTGGCACGACTTGGGCAGGAGTCGGATTGACGACATCAGCACGTGCAGAACTTGGTTGACCAACTAGGACAAAGAAGCCACTAGCCACAACAACCGAAGCAACACCGACACTGAGACGGCGAATAGACCAACGAGTATATCTCTGATTTGGATTGAATTTCATAGGATTCTCCTTAGAGTTTTCTTTTTTTGATGACTCTAGTATAATCTCCTAAAATTAAAAAGGATTAAGAAAAAGTTAAAATTTTTCTTAAATCCCTCTTATAAAATACTTATATTGACTCGTTAATTATTTGGAAAGAGAGTACCCTTCCTCTCCTACTCACTCAGTTCAGCTAGGGTATCCAGATGTTGGTTATTGATCACCGCCATGATGTAGGTGTCTTCCTGCAAGAGGTCATTAGGTCCGAATTGGACATCCAGAGGAGCATTTTCGTAGGCACGAAAACCAAGTACGTTGAGGTTGTATCGCCCACGTAAATCTAACTGACTGAGGCTTTTACCTACCCATGATTGGGGGTTTTTCATCTCGACAATCGAAACATTCTTATCCAGCTGAAAGACGTCTACACTGTTATGAAAGAGGATGGTCTGTGCCAATGAGCGCCCCATCTCAAACTCTGGTGAGATGACTGCGTCTGCCCCGATTTTTTCTAGAACTTTTTTAGCTGTATGGCTTTTGACCTTGGCAATAACGGTCGGTACTCCTAGACTCTTGCAGTGCATAACCGAGAGAACACTGGACTCTAGATTTTCACCCGTTGCGACGACTACGGTATCACAGGTGTCAATCCCCGCTGATAGAAGGAGTTCTTCATCCGTGATATCTCCAACTACTCCACGCGCCAACACTGGTTCAAATTGATTAATGCGCTCCTCGTGGTCATCAATAGCAATGATATTCATATGATGCTTGGCAAGAGCAGCCAAAACACTGCTCCCAAAAATTCCCAAGCCTAAAATTCCAATTGTCCGATCTGACATCGTTCTTCCTTTCTTATCCAATGGTGATATCTGCTTTCATATAGTGAATCGTATCTTTCTTGTCTGGCTGGTATTCCGCTACACTGACCAGTAGTGTCAAGGGACCAATACGGCCGATAAACATCAGCAACATAACGATGCTGAGGGCTATCTTGCCTAGCTCTGGTGTTAAATTTGCCGTCACTCCAACTGTCGCAAGTGCTGAAATGGTCTCAAACATGAGGTAAATAAAGCGCGGATTTCCTTCTGCGGTTACCCCTAATAGAATCAAGCCCAGCAAGAAGGTCAGCAAGAAGATAATAAAGACACTGAAAGATTTTTGCACGGTTCGGGGTTCAATGGTCCTCCGAGCTACATTGGCATGAGGCAAGCCCAATAATTCACTGCGAGCAAAGACCAACAAGACAAAGAAGGTCGTAATCTTGAGCCCCCCTGCTGTCCCTCCAGGTGCCCCGCCCAGAAACATCTGCAAGATGTAGATCAGTAAGGTAACTGGTCGAGCCTGGGTGTAGTCAATTGAAGCAAAGCCTGCCGTTCTCATGCTGACGGTCTGGAAGAAACTAACCAACAGTTTTTCTGGAAAACTAAGATTTCCAATCGTCCCAGGATTGTTCCACTCAATTAAGAGAGTCGATACTGTTCCAAAGAGCAAAATTCCCGCCGTTAGAAAGAGAACCAACTTAGTATGGAAACGCAGGCGCCGTTTTTTCTTTTTCCCAAACTGGGTCGCTAGATCAAACCAGACCATAAATCCTAGACCACCCGTGATAATCAAGCCTGCAATCACTAGATTAATCAAGGGGTCCGTTTGAAAGGCTAGCAAACTCGTACTTCCAAAATTATCAAATCCAGCATTACAGAAAGCTGAAACAGCCAAAAAGATAGAGGTTAAAATCCCTCGCCCCCAGCCAAATTCAGGAATAAAGCGGAAACTCAAGAGAAAGGCACCGAGCCCTTCCACTAGAAAAGTCGTCAGAAAGATTGAACGGATGAAATCCTTTAGAGACTGGGTTTCTCCATAAGCAAAACTTTCTTGAATGGTCTCACGGCCACGAAGACTGAGCTTTTGCTTGCCTTGGATATAAAAGATTCCGATAAAGGTCATGAGCCCCAAACCACCAATCTGGATCAAAATCATACAGATCAACTGACCCCAGATATTGTAAGTAGAGGCTACCGGCTGGGTAAAGAGCCCTGTCACACAGACCATAGACACAGTCGTAAAGAGATGGTCAAAGTAGGTCGCTTGTGACGTTCCTGCTTGCACAAAGGGGAGACTTAAAAGGAGCGAGCCCAAGAAGATCACTAGGGCAAAACTTAAAAAGATGCGACGGGCTGGCGATAAACGCCCTAATGTCGTCTTGATTTTTTCCAAAAAAGATTTGAATAACATAGCTACATTCTACCATAAAAACAGTAAGAACACTCACATGTGGTGCACAATGGCAAGACAGAGTTCGAGTGCCTTATCAAAAGCTTCTGATCCCCAGTCACGACTGTCGTAGTTATCTAGATCTGCTAAGGAATCTGCGGTAAAGAGCAGCTCTCCCCAGACAACCCCACGTAGTTGAGCTACTGCCGCAAGAGCAGAGCACTCCATCTCCACAACAGCACAGCCTTCTTCCTTGCGATAGGCAACCTTTTCAGCCGTCTCTCGGTAAAAACCATCTGTCGTCCAGGTCATGACCTCCTCGTAAGGAATGCCTCTTTGTTCCAAGACTTGCTCAATGGCAGAGATAGCCTCAATCTGCATCTCCATATAACGAGAAGGCGCTACATAGTGGTAGCTGGTTCCCTCATCTCGCAGAGCGCGAACAGGGACGAGAAAGGCATTTTCCTCTATATCGGCTAGGACTCCACAAGTACCAGTGGAAATGATTTGCTCCACACCATAGCCAATCAACCAATCCATAAACTGGGCTGCTGGAGCAGAACCAACAGGCGCTTGGGCCAGACAGATCTCTTCACCCTTGTAATTGATGACATAGACTGGATAGGTCTTGGTGGCAGAAACGAACTCACCAATACAGTCCGTCCCTACTTCCCCCGCATAGCGGTCAATCTCCTCCTCCAAAAATGCATAGATACACTTCTTTGGCAACTTCAAGTCTAACTCCTCATGTGTTGGCATAAGGACCGACTGAGGATTGTCATCAAACTCTAAAATGGGAATCGCATGCTTCTGAATCATCGCCCACCTCCTCTAATTTTGTACTATTGTATCAAAAGCTGACGGAGTGTCAAGGAGTTGTCTTTAGCAAGCCAGAAAACTCCTCTTCCATACATTTAAGAAATCGTTGCTCTGCTGGAGAGGTCGGTTTCTGTTTTAGTAAAGTGATTGAGAACTATCACCAAAATAGCAAATTCAACAATAAAAAAGCACGAATCTGCATCAGGCAATATATACCCTTTTATATTATCTTGTGCAAGAAGCCAAACCAATAGAATCTAGCCTCCATTTTGTCTAGGCCTACTCTATTTCCACAAAGCACCCAAAATCTGTTTTTCTAATAAGTCTAGGTCCTCTTCCTTTATTTCTCCGTTGTCGCTAACGATATAAAGTTGAGCGAAGTAAGCCAACAATGGACCAACACAAATACGAACCATTTGAGGAATCGTTATCTCTGGATTTACACGTGGATCTGCTAGCAATTCCTTATGAAGCACTCGAAGTTTATCTTGAATAGCATTCCAGATAAAAATCTGTTCATTTTTTAGTTTCTTATTTGAAAAACTCTCCTGCAGAATGATTTTCATCAAAGCACGATTTTTTTTGAGATAGCTCATACGATCGTGGACGAGATAACGAACCCTCTCTTCTGTCGTTTCAAAAGCTAAGAGTTCCTCAAAAAAACTACCGAAAATGCTTGGGACTACAGGATGTAAAATAGCCGTCAGTAGATCATCCTTCGTCTTAAAATACTTAAACAAAGTTGCCTGGCTTAGTCCAGCACGCTCAGCTATGTGAAGAGTTGAGGTCCCATGGTAACTCCTAGTTGATATGAGATCCACTGCTGCCTGCATGATTTTTTTCTTTCCTTGAGGGTAATTCGCTTCTTCTAAGTAATCTTCAAACGATTCAAAAACAGTCTTATCCATCTAATCTTCACACCTTTTTAGCATTATTTATGTTGATTTCTAAACTTTACGATAACGACGTAATCCAACAATATTGAGAATTGTTAAAATGATCAAGAAAATCATTAAAACACCAAGATTTGGCAAAATATCACCAAGATTGTGCCCGTAAAGAATAATCTGGCTTATTGCATCACCAGAATAGGTTAATGGCAAAAATTTCCCCACAGTTAGAGCCCATTCTCCCATGGATGACAATGGAATAATTCCTGAGAAAAAAAGTTGGGGCATAATCACGAGAGGAATAAATTGCATCATTTGGAATTCTGATTTTGCTAGAGTAGACAAGAGAATTCCAAAAGCTAGTGCTACAAGAGCCAGTACCACATTAACTATTATAACATTTAAAATACTTCCTACAACTTCTACATCTAGTAGCCAAATTGCTGCTAAGACGACAACTGCCGTTTGAAAAATCGCAATAATACCGTAAGACAACATATAGCCATAGACGATTTCAGATCGTTTCACTGGTGTTGCTAACAAACGTTCTAGTGTTCCACTGGTGCGCTCTTTCAAAAGCGCCATACCTGAAATCAAAAAGACAAAGAAGAAAACTACAAAACCTATCAAAACCGGAATCATACTGGTAAAGAAGCTTGTATTTTCATCTCCATACTGATAAGACTCCTTGATTTCTGGTGTTTTTGCGTCCGAGTCCAATTGTGGAAGAGCTTGTTTGACACGAGATAGTAACTGATCGGTGCCTTCACTGGCGATACTTGTTCGTAACACTTGTCGTATCATAGATGTCTTGGAGGCATCTGTATTTGCGTAGTCGACCTGATACTCACCGTCTTTATAAGAAATCACAGCATCGACTTTTTCATTTGCTAGCGCTTCTTTGGCCTGATCTAAGTCTTGATAAGTCTCGATGTCCACATGATCAAGCTCATCCATTTTCGTTATCAAACCAGTTGGTAGATCTTGTGTCGCTAACTTGACATTCACGGTTGTACTAGCTGAAAACATGAGGTTCATCAGCCACATAATAAATACCGGCGCTACAAACATCATAGCCAAGGTTCGTTTGTCACGAAGCAATTCTTTGATAACTTTTTTAGCAATAGCAATGGTTCTCATCTTACTCTCCTTCTGCTTTCAAAAATACTTCTTCAATACTTGAAACTTGATAACTTTCTTTTAAGTGTTGCGGTGTATCAAAAGCAATGATTTTTCCACCTAATAATAAGCCGACCTTATCCGTTAACTCTGCTTCATCCATAACATGGGTAGTAACTAATATCCCAACCCCATTGTCTCTAAGCGCGAATAATTCTTTCCAGATTTTCTTCCGAAGAGAAGGGTCGATTCCAACTGTCGGTTCGTCCAAAATCAAGAGCTGAGGATTCCCCAGAAGCGCGATGGCTAAAGACAAGCGTCGCTTCATTCCTCCAGAATAACCGGATACCGCCTTGTTTAAGTAGTCTGTCAGATCTACTACTTGAGCTATATGAGCAATTTCCGCCTTTAGGTCTTTTTTAGAAAGCCCCTTTAGCTGACCAAAAAATTCCAGATTTTCTTGACCAGACAAGGACTCGTATAAAGCATCTGATTGGGCCATATAGCCAATATCTCCTAAAATATGACGATTGGGCATAGTGTGATTTAACACTAAAGCTAGGCCTCCATCAGCCTTTTCCATTCCTAACGTAGTCTTAATCATAGTTGATTTACCAGCACCAGACGGACCAATTAATCCTATAATTTCTCCTAGCTGCAATTCAAAGCTGACATGATTCAGAACTATTTGTTGGTCAAAAGATTTTACTAAATCTTGTAAATGTAGCAATTTTTTCATATGCTTCCTCCTAGGTGAGTGGGTACTCACTTTTTAAATCACAGAAGCTATTATAGTGAGTAATCACTCACTTGTCAAGAGAAAGGGTTAAATTCTTTAAAAAAATAAAACACCAGATTCGTATCTGATGTTTATGATGCACATGTCTTATTTCTAAAAATGTTTTTGAACTTCCTCTCTATACTCCGAAATGGTCTTTCCTGTCCACTTTTTAAAGGGCTATTCTTCCTCTACTTTTCTCAGCCAATCCTACCATCGTCATTGCTATCGCAACTCTAATGACCTTGGCGATGGAAATTCATTTTACTCATTTTTATATGAAACAGACTAAGAAATTTTCAAGACCTAATTGGGAGTTGTTTTAGCTACAATCCATCTCTCAAACACAAAAACTCTCCCTTCTCTTTCGAGAAAGGAGATTCTTTTTTATCCTTGTCCGCCAGGGGCTGGACCGCCGCCTTGAGGGCCTCCATTTGGTCCACCGCCACCAGGCATAGAGTTGACGATTTCCGTTTGTTTTTCACCATTTAGATAGATATCTCCACCTGTGTAGGTCGCTGTCCCATCAAAGTCAAAACCTGTTTGACCAGTCATTTTAATGGTTCCGCCTGTGACCGTCACGTTCCCGTTTGAGTCGATTGGGTCTGTGTCTCCTTGACCGACTTCTACTGTCAGGTTCCCACCGTTCATAGTGAAGAAGATTTCACTCTGTTGGGCATTTTTATTAGCTGCATTGACTCCATCATCTGTCGAATAGATGGTAATGTCCCCACCGTTGATAGTGATTGACTTACCTTCAAGTCCTTCTGTCGAATTCTTGACGTTGTAGGTACCACTATCGATAACCAAATCACCTGATGCGTGGATGCCATCTTCTTTGGCATCGATGGTCATAGTCGTACCAGTGATGTTGAGTTCATCATTGACATTAAAGGCATCGCCAACTGCTGTGATGTTATAGGTTCCGCCCGTGATGTGGAGAGTGTCATTAGCCTTGATACCGTTGTTCTTCTTGCCATCTACATTGAGAGTTCCTTTCCCGTTGATGGTCAAATCCACCTTAGAAAAGAAAGCTGCATCAGCTTTTTCGTCGCTGTTGGAGCTTGAGTCAGAGAGACTGTTGGTGGTTCCTTCTGCCAAAGTCAGATAGACATGACCGGCTGATGTCGCAGAAATTGCTGCATTGGCATTGGTCATGGTCGCACCTTTTAGGACTAGATGAACATCTGCCGACTCATCTGCCTCGACCTTGATCTGCACTCCGTCAGACTGACCTGAAATCACATAGGTTCCAGATTTTGCGATGGTCACGGTTGATTCAGAGACTGTCACCCCATCTCCAGAGACGTTTGCTGATAAGCCAGATAGTTCAATCTTAGAAGCTGTGCTTTCGTCATAAGAAGTATCATTGTCCTTCTCTGTAAAATAGGATAATTGATTTGTCTTTGTTGCAGTTGTTGTGGCACTATTTGTCGTTGCATTGGTATTGGATGTAGTTGTTGACTGGGCACATGCTGCCATCAGCACCATTGCCGTTAAACTCGTTGCGAGTAGGGTCCATTTTTTTGATTTCATACCTTTTTCCTCTCCTTCGTATGATATAGCTAGACAGTCTACAGAAGATTCCTGAAACGAAACTAAAACTTTTCTGAAAGTTTCCTTAAATTTAGTTTGGATTAGATTTCGCCTAGTAATTTTTAGAAAGGACTGCTAAAAACAATTTTTGAACGCTAAAATACCTTTAATAGATTTTTTAAACCAAGATTCCCCAGTGCGATATCTCCTTGACCAAGAAAGCCAAAAAGAAGAAAAATTTATAAGACTAAAGCTCATAAAAAGAACAGCCCAGGCTGTTCTTTTTAGTTTTCTTTTACTTGGATTTCCTTGATAACACGCGCAGGATTGCCAGCTAGGACGACATTGTCTCCAAAGGACTTGGTAATCACGGCCCCCGCTCCTGCCACCACGTTATTTCCTAATGTCACCCCAGAAAGGACAATAACCCCACCTCCAGCCCAGAAATTATCTCCAATGGTGATGGGCTTGCCGTATTCGACCCCTGAATTGCGTTCATGCGGATCCAGTGGATGGAGTGGGGTTAAAAACTGACAGTTGGGGCCAAGCATAGCGTTGTTCCCAATGCGAATCGGACAAACATCCAGCATGGTCAAGTTCCAATTAGAATAAAAATTTTCCCCTAGATGGATATTGACCCCATAATCGACCACCAGACGTGGATTGACATAGAGATTTTGCCCAGTTGAGCCAAACCAAGTCTTGATGATTTCAGCTCCCTTCAAGGGATCCTCTTCCTTGTTAAAGGCAGCCTGTTTTTGGCGAGAAGCCTGCGCCAAGACCCGTAATTCTGGGTCCGACGGACGGTAAGGCTCCCCTGCTATCATTTTCTGGTATTCGCTAGCCATCTTATCACCTCATACTTACTTTGGCCCCATCATATCAAAAAGCCTCCGAAAGGTCAAGAATGGCCTGCTTTCTAGACTCTCGAAACGAATCCCTCTCCTAAGTCAAAACAACTTGCTTGACAAAAGCTTGACTTCATGGTTTAATATACCCCATAAGGGTATATGTGGAGGTGCCTATGTTTCACTTATTATTTACAAAAATTGACAGTATTTCTACCAGCGAGTTAGAAGCTAAACTTAAGGAACCGATTCAGCTACTGGATGTTCGGACGCCTATGGAATTCCGTAGAGGTCATATCAAAAATGCCAAAAATGTTCCTTTAACGGAAATCGGTTCTTACACACCAGCGACAAAAGAAACACTCTATGTCATTTGTCATTCTGGTGTACGAAGCAAACTAGCTGCGAAAAAGCTTAAGAAAAAAGGCTACGATGTCATCAATGTCCGAGGCGGTATGAGCGCTTGGACAGGTAAAGTCATCTAGAAGCATAAAGGAGAAAGTCAATGAAAATTATCATTGTCGGGGGAGTTGCAGGCGGTATGTCAGCAGCAACCCGTCTCAGACGTCTCATGGAAGACGCTGAGATCACTATTTTTGAGAAAGGTCCCTTTGTTTCCTTTGCAAATTGCGGACTTCCTTACTATGTTTCAGGAGAAATTGCAAACCGTGATAGTTTATTGATCCAAACTCCTGAAAGTCTCAGGGCACGTTTTAATCTCGATGTGCGACCATTTCACGAGGTCGTCCAGATTTCGCCAGAAGAACACACTGTGACAGTGCGACACGATGGACAGGAATTAACAAAAAGCTATGACAAGCTGATTCTCTCTCCGGGAGCTAAACCATTTGTCCCTACCATTGAAGGTTTGGCAGAAGCTAAGAATGCCTACACGCTCCGCAATGTTCCTGATCTTGACGAGATTATGGCTGCCTTGGACAATCATCCAAAAGAAGCTGTCGTTATCGGTGCAGGCTTTATCGGGCTTGAAATGGCTGAAAACCTTGCGAAACGTGGATTGCAAGTTACCATCATTGAGAAAGCACCCCATGTCTTGCCACCATTAGATCAAGAAATGGCAGCCTTTGTCCAAGCAGAATTGGTTAAAAACAGCGTTCGCGTTATCACTTCTCAGTCTGCGACTCGATTTGAAGACCAAGGAAAAATCATCGTTCTCGAAAACGGTCAAAAGATCGCTTCTGACCTCACCATCCTTTCTGTCGGTGTTGAACCTGAAAACGGACTGGCAAAAGCTGCGGGGATTGAACTGGGACTTCGTGGTGGAATCTTGGTCGATGAACATTATGAAACCAGTCAAAAAGATATTTTTGCAGTTGGCGATGCCATCGTCGTCAAGCAAGAGATTACGGGCCAAGACGCTCTCATCTCTCTAGCTTCTCCTGCCAATCGTCAGGGACGCCAAGTAGCGGACGTCATCGCAGGACTCGGTCGTACCAACAAGGGCAGTATCGGCACTGCTATCGTTCGTGCTTTTGATATGACAGCTGCTTCGACTGGTCTCAGCGAACGTATCCTTAGCATGAATCAACTTCCTTACAAGGCGCTTCATGTCGGCGGAAAAGACCACGCTGGTTATTATCCAGGCGCTACTGATATGACCTTGAAACTTCTCTTTGACCCAACCACTGGAAAAATCTATGGTGCCCAAGGAGTTGGGAAGAAAGGTGTTGACAAGCGAATCGATATCCTGGCAACTGCTATCAAGGGAAATCTCACCGTCTTTGACTTACCAGAATTGGAGTTCACCTATGCCCCGCCATTTGGCTCTGCCAAGGATCCCGTCAATATGCTGGGCTACGCAGCCTTGAACCTTATCGAAGGTCTCAGCGACAATATCCAGTGGTACCAACTAGAAGACGAACTGGCTAAGGGAAAGAAATTCCTAGATGTACGGACAAGTGGCGAATTCCAGAGTGGTCGACTCAGAGTCGATACTATCCACATCCCTCTAAACGAACTACGGGAACGCTTGGACGAACTGGACAAGAATCAAGCCTACATCGTTAGCTGCCACAGCGGTTTACGTAGCTATATCGCAGAGCGTATCCTCAAGCAAGCAGGATTTACCGTCCAAAACCTTGACGGCGCTTATTCACTATACAAAATGGCTAACCCAGAAGGAGTAGAATATGGTAACTAATATCAGCATGGCTGACTTTTATGAAAAATATCAAAATGAAAACCTAGATCTTATCGATGTCCGTGAAGTACATGAATTCCAAGCAGGACATGCATCAGGTGCCAAAAATCTTCCGTTAAGTACCTTGGAGCAAGGCTACAAAGAACTCAATCCTGACCATGAATACCATGTCATCTGCCAAGGAGGAGTGCGTTCTGCCTCTGCCTGTCAATTCCTCAGCGCCCAAGGTCTCACCGTTACCAATGTAGAAGGTGGTATGAATGCTTGGCCTGGTCAAGTAGAATAAGCAAAAAACCGATTAAATTTCTTAATCGGTTTTTTCGTTTTTACAACTCAATGATATGGAACTCGTAACCAATCGCTTCTAAAAAACGAAGCAAATCTACGGTATCCAAAAAGAGGGTTTTCTCGTTGGTATTGGGGTGGAAACTCATCCGTTTTTCAGACATGATTTCTTTGTCGAAATAAACTTGAATGTCCTTGTCAGTATTGTTCAGCAAGCCAAATGGAGATACTACACCTGCTGGTAACATCATTTTTTCAAACAAGCTCTCAGAGGAAGCCATACGGATTCTATTGGCTCCTACCAAGTCTTTCAAGAGGTCCATATCCAAACGTTTCTTATCATCCATAATCACGAGATAATAGGCTGTTTTCTTTTTGTTGGTGAGAAACATGGTCTTGGTACGGACATCTTCGATTCCTTCGATAAAACTGTCGGCTGGCTCGTGCTCCACGATTTCAAAAGGAATATCTAGCTCATTTAGCATCTCTACTACTTTTTCGTATGCTTCCATTTGCTGGCCTCCTTCAACTTGTCTTACTACCTTTAATTATACCAAAAAAATGGGTTTTCTTCCAATTTATATCCAAGCATCTCTAGGTTTCTTTCATTTTCATACAAGTTATCTTAGACGGAGCCCCAACTGTTAAGATGGGCATGATTTCCAGCCAGCAAGCATATCTTTTCTTTCCACCGCATAGCCACAAGGTATATCCGCGACTTGTCCGATAGATGCGTCTAGTTTAAATGCTTCAGCTAGGGAAATGAGGCGTGCATCCTCTCCAGTGTGGTCTTCTGAACACAAAAATTGCCACATGCCATCCTCTTCATCGTGGGAGATAAAGGTGATCGGATTTTTCCCAGCCAAGACATGGTGACAAACTATACAGGCTGTGTTGGGTGCATCCTTAAATGCAAAAATCATCTTGAACTCCCTCCTTGAAATACACTAGCAATTACATATTTTTTGCATAGCCGAAACGCTGATTGATTGTGTGACTCAAGGTGACTAATTTTTCCAGAATATCCCTCTTGCAGATAAATAGCAGATAACTATCACTATTAATATCCATACAAGCAAGACAGAAATCGTGTCCAGCCCATCTTTCGTCCAATATTTTACACCAGGTAGGGATGTCATCATCCTCGTCGAACCAATTCTCCTCCAAATCAAGAGTTTGTTTAGCTGCCAGAGGCTCTAGTTGGTACAAGAATTCTTCCTTATCTGTCTTCCAGTCTAACTCAATCACTGCATCCACAGCAAGTAGTTCATCAGCAATAGCAAACCATTTTATCGTAGCTTCATCGACTTCTTCGCCTATGCCCCGCTCGTCATATCTCTCTGCATACTGCTTGAAATAGGCTTTCGGTGATTCAAAACAGGAGGTCAAACGAGATCGTACCTCACTATCATCTGTTAGCAATTGGGTTATTTCCTGATAGATTGCGATATTTTTCTGCTCATCTGTCCGCATATCTAGTACAATTTCCCAGTCTTCTAGCTCTGATGTGACTCTGTTCTCCAAATATGCCCGAAGCATGTCTTGAGTTTCTTTCTTGCTCAGCCCATTTTTTTCGTAGATTACATTCTCGTCGATCCGTTCAGCATCAGTAACACTGATCTCAAAATGAAAACCGTCCGAATCTTCATCCTGACAAACCTGTACAAAATCCAATACAAGCTGACTCCCCTCTAGTTTAACTGGTTGCTGAGGTATTAAAATGAGAAAATCCCTATCACCATCTTGTACAGCTGCCAGTTGCTGCCATACTTCCTCAAGTTCAAAGCCATTTTGTTCCTTCTCACCATCATCTAGCACCCAATCCGCAAAGATTCTTCCGGAAATACTCGCAAAATCTGCTCCCTCATCTCCATCTAGATAAGGCTGATCACTTGTAACAGGGGTCATCACTTTGACTACCTTTTCAGCTTCTTTTCGAATCCAACCTTGTCTAAAGAAATGGACAACAACGCTAGGCAAAATCAAGACAGGCAGACAAATAAGAGTCCCTGCAAGTGCGAGACCCTTATATCGATTTTTTGTGGGACTCCCTTCTGATAGCTGATTTAGAAAGTCCGCTACTTGATTGAACAGTTCTCCTCTAGTGATCCAGAATAGGGACAAGCATTCCACACCAAGTAGTACAATCCAGATAAACGCCATTCGCTTCGCTGCCTGACTACAGATCTCCATTTTGGTTTGTATAGGAATAGCTTCTGCTTCAGGAACACTCTGAAACCATTTTTCTGCTCGTTCTTCTTTTGTCATCTTTCCCTCCTGTGATCCACTTTCTTATCTTGTTCTATCACATAGAGAACTACTATTTTCGTTTGATAAGGTATTGAACAGCCTTTTCCAAGCGTTCTTTTTGAGCTTCAGGGTCGTCTAGTGGTTGGTTGATGCAGGCTGTGAGATTCTCGGTAATGATCATCTCAATCACGCGCTCCACACTCGAACGAACCGCTGTCAACTGAGTAATGATATCTGCACAATCACGCTCTTCTTCTATCATTTTTTGGATACCACGTAACTGGCCTTCTGAGCGTTTAAGCCGTGTAATATACTTTGAGTTTGTCATTGATTTATCCTTGGTCACTTTTTCTTCATTATATCTCTAATGGACTCCTTTGTCAAAGTTCTCGTTCCCTCTTTATCTATAGAATCTTACCCTGCTATCGCTTTCATGGTATAATAGAATGACAAATACTATTAGAATCTATGCTCGTAGCAATACGAGTCATTCTTAGAATGGACCAGCCTATGAACTCTATCTACGGCCCTTGCGAAGCCTACTTACCCACTATCTTGCAGACCTTTGTCCAAGATATAGAAAAAGCTGCTACAAACTACAAAGAGGAAAAATCTTTGTCAGCTACAAAAAACAGGTGATTACCTTTACAGTTTGGCTATAATGGTTTCACTCTTTATCATTCCATAAAAAGCGAACAAGTCTCTATTCTAAAAACAGAATACGAGCTTGTCCGCCTTTTTCTATGTCTCTAAAATAAATGACGTATTTTCCTCGTCTCATCGTGCCAAGCGAATGCGTGCCACAATCCCGTCTGGGTCTACAAGATCCACTTCACTCGAATGTAACCACTTGATCGGAGCTTCTAGCTCTTGTGCTTGCTTAACGATGTTCAAGAGTTCTTCCTTGCTTTCGACCTCAAGGGCGTAGTAGGCCAAGCCTGGCAAGCCTTGCTCACGCGGAGCCAGACCTTTTCCAGCCCATTCGTTGACAGCCAGGTGGTGATGGTACTGACCTGCCGCTATCCAACTAGCACTAGGAATACTAAATTTATCTTCCAGCCCCAACACCTTTTGATAAAACTGACTTGCCGCGTGGCTATCCTTAACCGATAGATGGATATGTCCCATTCTCGTCCCTTTGGCTAGGAAAAAGGGCTCTGCCTTTTCCCCCAACTCATAGATGTCCTGTGCCGCAAGAGCCTCGGTCACACCAATAATACGACCATCTTCTCGAATATCCCATGAAGAAACTGGCTTATCACGGTAAAGTTCAATGCCATTTCCTTCCAAATCCTCTAGATAAATAACCTCGCTGTATCCATGATCTGCACCCCCAACCAGAGGAATCCGCAAGTCACTTAGGTGCTTCAAGACATCTGCCAAGGCTTTTCGTGTCGGCAACAAAATCGCCAGATGGTAGAGCCCATAATGCTCCCTTACTTCCCCAGCTTTTTCTGTCGCAATCAAGTGGACCAAGGCTTTTCTACCAAGTCCCAAAATCGCTTCTGTCTCTGTTTGGGATAAAATCTCCAAGCCAATAATCTGGTGATAAAAAGTCGTTTGACTCGTCAAATCCTTGACATTTAAAACCGCCTCTGCTAGGTAAATGTGGCTTTGGTATGCATAAGTCATAGGGCGTCTCCTTTTGTTTGTTGTAACTTTATCAATTACACCAGTTATACACTAATGAGATAAAATGTCAACGAAGACAACTCAAAAGAGCTGGAAACCAGCTCTTCTTTTTATTTTACAACAAGCTCGTAACGAGTTTTGCTGGTGAAGGTTTGACCTGCTTTGAGAATGACTTGGTCTTTGAGGTCGCTGTGAATGGCATCTGGTAAGGCCTGCGCTTCAAGGGCAATCCCATTGTGCTGCACCATTGGCTGACCAGCTATGAGCACACTCTCATCCACAAAGTTTGCTGTGTAGACCACAAAGCAAGGGGCCTCTGTCTTGAAAAGTAGGAAGCGACCTGAGTTTTGGTCATAAAGGAAACCAGCATTGTCATGACCTGTAGGAAGAGCAAATGGGTGATCCAAACCAGATACCAGCTGGATTTGCTCATCGTCCTCTGCAAAGATATCCTTGAGCAAAGCACCATTATAGATGTGTTTAACCACATCACGAGTAGCATCTGGAGTCTTAGCTGGAACACCGTCTGGAGCGATTGGGTAAATGCCCTCCGTATTTAGCTGAAAGACATGGCGGTCAATTGTCTGTGTGAAATCACCAGACAAGTTGAAGTAACTGTGATTAGTTGGATTGACAAGCGTGTCCTGATCGGTTGTCACCTTATAGCTGACTTCGTAGGCACCAGTTTCTTCCAAGTGATAGCTGATCCAGATCTTGAGATTACCAGGAAATCCCCCTGTCCCGTCTGTACGCTCTGTGTAGAGGGTCAAGCCATGGTCGCTCACCTCGACCAATTCAAACAAGCTCGCATCCCAACCTGTTGAACCACTGTGGTTACAGTTGCTAGCATTGTTGACTTCAAGGTCATAGGTCTTGCCATTGAGCTCAAATGTCGCACCTGCAATACGGCCCGCTACAGGACCTACACTTGCTCCATGCTTGGGACTATTGCCTACATAGCTAGCAAAATCATCAAAGCCTAAGATAACATTGGCAAAATTACCAGTCTTGTCAGGTGTGACATAGCGCAAAATAGTCGCACCATAAGTCATAACTTCAAGCTGGTAGCCGCCGTCAGTCTCAAAGCGATAGGCTAAGACATCCTTGCCCTCATGATTTCCAAATACACGCTCTGTGTATGCTTTCATTCTTCTCTCCTTTGATCCATTTCTCTTAAGTAAACAAACCATAGAGAGTGTATTCACCATCTATGGTTGTAGTTTCTATTTTCAGAATCCTTTGTCAGAAAACCTTAAGTATCTTCTTAACAAAAGGGAATTCTTCTATTCTTGTTTTATGCTTCTACACGTTCAGTCCATGAAGTCGCTGTTGTTTGAAGAACCTTGTTGAGTTCGTCAATGTTCTCAAATCCTGTTGTACGCAACCACTCACGAGCTGCTGCTTCACCGTCTTTGATGTAGGCTTCAACTGATCCAGCCCATGTTGCACGTCCGCAAAGAACACCGTTGAAGTTTGCGCCTGATTCGTGGGCAAAGACAAGGGTTTCTTGGAAGAGTTTAGCCGACACTCCCGCACTCAAGTAGATGTATGGCAAGTTAGTTGCTTCATCTTGTGCTTTGAAGAAGGTTGCTGCTTCTTCGCGTGTATGAACGATTTCACCATCACCAAAGCCTTCAACGTATTTGACGTTGACTGGAACTTCCACTTTCAAAACATCGATGTTAAAGCGTGGGTCTGAGAAGACCTTCATGGCATCGATAACCTTATGTGGTTTCACTTTTGCGTATTCTGCAGAGCCAGCGTCAGCGATTTTTTCATCGTAAGCCAAGATTTCAAGAAAGAAAGGAATGTCTTCTGCCACACACTCTGAACCGATGCGTTCGATGTAGGCTTGTTTTTCTTGGTTGAGTTCGTCAGAACTGTCTACATCATAGTAAAGCAAGAACTTGACAGCGTCAGCGCCTTGTTCCTTGATGCGTTTGGCAGACCAAACATCCAAGCAGTCAGGCAAGCGTTTGGTGCTAGTTGTGTCGTAGCCAGTTTTCTCATAAGCGAGGAGAAGGCCAGCTTTTGGATCAAGCGCTTTTGTAGCTGGAAGTCCATACTCTGGGTCAAGAAGCATAGAAGATGCGTATTTGGTCAATTCATCTGCTACCAAGACTTTGAGTTCTTCCATTTGAGCCACTGTTGGCTCCTCTGTTTGATATTGAGCCATGAGGCGTTTCAAAGCACCACGTTGGTCAAAGGCAAGAGCTGAGATGATTCCATTCTCGTCAGAGAGTTTTTGTAAGCAGGCTACTTTATTGGGACTTAATTGTAATTTACTCATAGACACTTCCTTATTTTTGATAGTCATGAATGATCACACCTTGTACCACACGGTTTACGGTACCAGTAGGAGACGGTGTATCTGGTTTATTTTCTACCTTGAGTGAAGTCAATAGGGCAAAGAGTTGAGCATAAACGATGTAAGGGAAGACACGGTAGATATCGTTCAAGACACCGCCACAACCAAGGGCTACTTCTTTGACATTTTCAAGACCAAAAGCTTGATCACTCAAGAGCACAACACGACGAGCAATCTGGTCACCAGCCACTTCACGAACCAAGTCCAAGTCGTACTTGCGAGTGTAGTCTGTCGTTGTGCCAAAGACCAAAACAACTGTATCTTCGTTGATCAATGATTTTGGACCGTGACGGAAGCCAACTGGGCTTTCATACATGGTCGCCACTTGACCTGCTGTTAATTCCAAAATCTTGAGCTGAGCTTCATGAGCAAGTCCAAAGAAAGGACCAGCGCCCAGGTAGATAACACGGTTAAAGTCGAGGTCAACCAGCTCTTTAACATCTGCTGCATTTTCTAGAACCTTACGCGCAAGGCTCGTCACAACATCAAAACGTTCAGCTTTCACAGCAAATTCTGTAGGATCAAAGACCAAGAGAGCTGTCAACATCATGGACGTAAAGCTAGAAGTCATGGCAAATCCAGCGTCATTGGAAGCGGCTGGTTGCAAGAGCAAAAGATTGCGGTCATCACCATGAGCTTGAAGAGCTAATTTCCCTTCTGCAGCACATGTAATGGTCACTTGATAGAGGTCGTCCACCAAGGCTTTAGCCAAATCAACAGTCGCCACACTTTCAGGTGAATTCCCACTACGAGCAAAGGAAACAAGGACAGTCGCCACATCTTTTTTCAGATAAGTTTCTGGATTGGCAACGATATCTGTTGTCGCAATGGCATTGAAGTTCCATTTGCGTTCGTCATAGACTTCCTTAAAGTATGGTACCAAGGTATCTCCTACATAAGCAGAAGTCCCCGCACCTGTCAAGATGACCTTGATATAATCATGCTTATCCGCAATTCCTTGCAGAAATGCTGCAATTTCTTCTCGTTTTGCTTGATAGGCTTCAAAAGCCTCTTTCCATACATCAGGCTGTTGGTAGATCTCACGAGTCGTGATTTCTGCACCCAGTTCAAGTAATTCTTCTTTTGTGTAATTTAGCATAGAGTTCCTCTAATCTATTGTTGTTTCATTCCTATTGAAAATATGGGAATGGGAGTGACTCCCATTCCCATTTATATTCTATACAAGATGCTCTAAGTCACATCTTATTCATCTTCGTCATCATCGAAGCCCGCTAACAAATCGTTGACTTTTACAATGCTTTCTGCAGCACGGCTCTTGTAGTCCGCATCTGCACCTGTAAGGCTCGCATTGATAAATTCAATCACCATTGGAAGATTCATCCCTGCGTAGAGTTCAATGTCGCGACCTTCCATGATCAAACGGCTTACCACGTTACATGGTGTACCACCGAGAAGGTCCGCAAAGACTAGGAAATCATCCAATCCTTCGATAGCAGCTTCAAATTTTGCAGTAAATTCTTCTGGACCATCTTCTGGAAGAAGAGCCACCGCATGAATGTTGGCCTGTGGACCCATGATCATTTCTGTGCTACCTTTAAGTTCTTCACAGAAACGACCATGACTCACCAAAATTAATGATTTACTCATAAATTATGCGCCCATTCCAAGCAAGAATTTACCGATGAATGAAAGTCCTACTGCAAGAACGATAATGATACCGATCGCTTTAGTAGAGTTCATACCTTTCTTACCAAGCAACCAGAAGATAAAGGCAGTAAAGATTGCTGGAAGCAAGCGTGGGAAGATTGAGTTCAAGATGTCTTGGAAGTCAATCATCTTTTCACCAATTGGCAATTTGTAAGAAATCTCAAAGTTAATCATTGTTGCTACAAGAGCACCCATCATGAAGACACCAAGTACAGAAGCAGCATCAATCAAAGCTGTCAAAGTACTTTGCATGTTGTTGATAAGGTTAACCCCTTCTTTGTAGGCAAATTCCAATTGTTTCCAACGGAAGATGTCATAAGCAACTGCAACTGCGATCCAAAGGAAGATACCCCATGGTTGGCCTGCGATAGCCATAGTTGCTGCGATAGATCCCATGATAGCAGGTACAAGTGAACCAAAGATTGTATCTCCAAGAGGAGCAAATGGTCCCATCAAACCTGTCTTGATACCGTTAACGGCATCTTTTGAACCCACACCATCTTTTTCTTCCATGGCAAGGTCAAAACCAGCGATAATAGTGTGGAAGAATGGAGAAGTATTGAAGAATTGAGTATGAACTTTCATCATTTCTTTCAATTCAGGAGTTCCATCCCCATACATTTTACGCAATTGAGGCAAGATCATGTAAAGGTAACCAGAAGCTTGCATACGTTCGTAGTTCCAACCTAATTGGAAAGTAAACAAGCTACGTTTGTTGATTTGATTAAAATCTTCTTTTGTAAGTTTGTAATTAGAATTCGTCATCTTCGATTTCCCCACTTTCTGATGGTGTAGAAGGTGCTGCTACAGCTACTTTTTGGCTGTTCTTAAAGTGAACAACTGCAAGGAAGATACCTACGATAGAAACACCGATCATAGACAAACCTTTGAAGTTGTTAGCAAAGCCAATCTTTTCAGCAACATCAGCAGGAAGAGTACCAAGGATACCCGCAACAGCTCCACCAAGACCTGTTACATATGAGTAAAGAACAGTCAACATAGCTGTCAAACCGAATCCCATTGCAAGGTAGTGAAGGTTACGTTTAACTGGAAGGTAACGAAGCAAGATTGCGAATCCAAGACCTGGAAGCATACGACCTGCAAGTGTCAAACCGTCTGCAACCCATTGATATTCTTTAACTAGGTCTACTACTGATTGTACGAAAGCACCACCAAAAGCAAGAGCGAAGAATACTGGAAGGGCACGAGAAAGAGCCCAAGGCACTGCACCAAGTAGGTAGTTGCGCTCGATACCTTTGTAGTCAAAGCGTTCGATTGCAGCATCAATACGGTGTGCAAAGAAAGTAGTAGTCATACGTCCAAGAACGTCGAAGTATGTCAAAAGTGCTGCTACTGGTACAGCGATTGTTGTGATCGCAAGATCTGTATCAATACCTTGAGAGATAGAGAATGCTGTTGCAAGAACCGCACCAGAAGTTGCGTCGATACGAGAAGCACCACCGAAGGTACCAACCCCGAGAACGAACAACTGCAAGCTACCACCGATAAACAAACCAGTTGTCACATCTCCCATGATCAAACCAGTAATGAAACCAGCGAATACAGGGGAACCTGCAGATGAAACGATTGTCAACTCATCACAGATTTGATAAGCTGAGTACAAAGTGAGAAGTAAAATTTGCCACCATTGTATCATAACAATGACCTCCTAAAAATTTTTTCCTATTTTAATAAGCTCAAAAAGTCTGAAACTGGATCATTTGGGACCATTTGAGCAGTGAGTTTCACACCTTTTTCTGCTAGTTTGTGGAAATCTTCCACATCCTTGTCTACCACGTTGATAGAACGTGTGATAGAGCGAGTTTCTGGTGTTTGAGACATATTGCCGACGTTGAGTGTTTCAAGCGGAACACCTGCTTCGACCAAACCAAGGAAACGGTCTGGTTTACGTGCAACGATAAAGAGACGTTGGCTATCGTATTTACCAGCAAGGATATTCGCTGCTGCTTTCTCAACTGGCAAGATACTGAGTTTCACACCTGGTGGTGTCGCAAGTTTCAAACCACTCTTTTCAATATCGTTGTTAACGACTTCATCGTCTACAACCATAATGCGCGAAACGTTTAGTTTCCCAGCCCAAAGATTGGCTACTTGACCGTGGATCAAACGTCCATCGATACGGCATCCTACAATTGTCATAAGTTTTCCCCCTTTATGTGTTTTAGTGTAGGTTTACGAGTTAAATGAATCTCTTCTTTATATTCACCTTCAGTTTCAAAGATGATGATGCGGTTAGCACCTTCCTTGAGATAACTATGAGGGATATAAAGTGAGAGGGTCGGGCCGACATTCCAGAAACGTCCTAGGTGACGCCCGTTGACAAAGGCAACTCCCTTACCAAACTCAGACAAGTCTAAGTAGGTATCCTTCGGCTCTTCAACAGTAAAGTCGAAAGCGTAAAAGGCTGGTTGTCCTTCTGTCCATCCTTTTGAAAAATCAATCTTCTCAGGATTATCCAGTGGTAGTGGATATTGTTTCCAATTTAGTAAGAAATGTAGATCCTTGCAGACACCTGTACGAATTCCTTTATGCTGCGTATCTGCCAAGAACTTATGTCCATAGTTGACACGCCCCATATTTTCGATCAGGATGTCAATTTCTGAAAAGCCTTCTCGGTTGCCTTGACAGTAGATATCTTCACCAATCTCTGTCTGGTATTGAGTAGCAATCCATTGACCATCTACAAAGAGTTGAGCTCGGTCACGTCCATCGATGATACGGAGACGTTCCTCTTCTGCATCCCAACTTGCCTCAGTGCGGTAGAGAAGGTAGCCATAGCTTTGACCAAGTTCTTCCATCGCTTTTGGATAGAGGCTTTCAGTAGGACTAGAGAGATTATCCAGGGTTTCAAACAAGGAAACTTTTTCGACCAATGGAATGGACCCTATCTCCATGCTTTCCTTATAGAGTGGTTCCAACTGTGGATACTCCGGGAAGTGGGTTGCCATCATCTTCTTGACTGCTAAGTATTTAGCAGTTGGATTTCCTTCTTCATCGAGAAGGGCATCATAGTCGTAAGATGTGACTTGCGGCAAATCCAGAGTTCCTCGAGCTGAGCAGCCATTCATGAAACCAAAGTTTGTCCCTCCATGGAACATGTAAAGGTTGATAGAGCCTTGTTCCAATACCTCTCGAACAGCTTCTGCCAATTCTTTAGGATCCCGTGTGATGATGGGTTCTTTCCAACGGTTGAACCAACCATCCCAGAATTCCATACACATGAGGGGCCATTTCTTACCATGCTCATCAAAGAATTCCTGCATCTGTGAAAAGTTGTACGGAGCTTTAGAGCCGAAGTTCCCTGTCACAAAGAGGTCATCTTCGATCAAGGTTCCGGCTTTCAGAGTAGCCCTCCATGGGCCATCTGAAGTAAAGAGTGGACAATCAATCCCTCGGTCTTCCATCAATTTCCGAATTGCTCGTAGATAAGACTTATCTTCTCCATAAGAGCCATATTCATTTTCGACTTGCATCATAAGAATGTTTCCACCATTATCCAACAAGCGAGGTACAAGCCTCGGCAATAATTGGTCATAATAGCGAGCAACAGCCTCGATGTAGGCCGGGTCGGACGAGCGAATTCGCATGTCCTTGGTCAAGAGCCAAGCCGGCAAGCCACCAAATTCCCATTCCGCACAGATAAATGGAGACGGGCGTACAATGGCATAGAGACCCAGATCTTGTGCAATTTGAAGAAATCTCTCCAAATTTCTGGCACCTTCAAAATCAAACTCCCCTTCAACAGGTTCGTGTAAATTCCAAGCCACATAGGTCTCGACTGTATTAAAGCCAAGCGCCTTTAAGTTATAGAGAGAATGATACCAATCCTCTGCTGGAATCCTAAAATAATGAATGGCACCGGACAAAATCTTGAACGGTTTTTCGTCTAAATAGAAATCGTCCTCAATTTTAAATCTTGTCACGTTATTACCTCTGACGAATTAAGTTTGCGCTTTCATTTATTATAATATTAACTATAATCAAATCTTTTGCATTTGTCAATAGGTTTTAGAAAATTATTTAAAATTTTTCTATTTTTTTACTTCTTTTTTACCAAAATTATCTAAAAAACAGCATGAAATGAGGACTTTTGCATGACCTCTGTTTTAACGGCGCTTTTATATATGTGCAAAATAATATTTTTAATGTATTATGTTATTTTTTCATCTAAATGCTACTATTTTCTTTGTGTTTGTGGTAAAATCAAAGAAGGAGAAAGAAAAAAATTGAGGTGCAATTATGGCTATTCCAAAATACCAATATATTAAAGACGAACTCAAGAATAAAATCATCTCAGGTCAATTTGCGAGTGGAGACAAGTTTTATACTGAAGCAGAGTTGATCGCCATGTATGATGTCAGTTCTATCACAGTTGTTCGTGCCTTGAACGACCTTGCCAAAGATGGCTATATTGTCCGCCAACAAGGAAAAGGAACTTTTGTTTCACGCGCTCGTAAGCACAAACTCGTTGAGTTTTCAGACGTAGAAATTTTTGAAACAAAGGACGATAAGGTAACTGTCCTTTCTATCGAACGTGGAAATAAGCTTGAATATTTGGAAAAACTTGGTTTGCGTGGAGACCAGTTCTACTACAAGATCGAACGGACACGTCAAACTAACGGTGTGACCTATATCTACCACACTTCTTATATTCCCGAACAATATATCAATGCCAACTATCCAAATCTTGACTATTATAGTTCTATCTATAAACGTTTCAAATTGGATTACCGCATTCACATGACTGATGAGCATTTTGAGGAAATCAACGAAATCGCATTCCCAACACCCGAGCATGCTGCTTCTACGTTGGGAATTGATACACAATTTCCAACTGTCTTCCAAACAAAGACTACAAAACTTGAGGCCACTGGCCAAGTCCTTGCCTATAGTGAAACTTATAAGCGAGCTGACTACTACAAAATCAAATTCATCTCGTGTGATCGAGGTCATTAAGAAAAAGCTTGAGCCTAGCTCAGGCTTTTTCTATGTTCATTATAGCATGCACCATTTAGTATGAACATATGACGAAGGGTAATTCTTTAATTAGTAGTGCTTTTACTAAAAACAAGTTAAATATTAGCTAGATTTTCCTTGTTTTTAGTTTTTTGACAATTTTTTCCTAAATCTTATGATTTCCTCCATTTATTATAGTTCTTTCATAAAGCCGCTTGACTTTTTATATCTTAGATAATAAAATAAAAACAGTTTTGTGTAAACGCTATCATACAATATAATAACAGGGAGGTTTTATCATGAAACTAGAAAAGAAACAGCGCTTCTCCATTCGTAAGTACGCGATTGGAGCAGCTTCTGTACTTATAGGATTTGCTTTTGGTACCCAAGTCGTGTCTGCCGACAGCGTCACTCCAACACCAGAAAATCCAAGCGCAGCTCAGACTGCTCAAGGAGAGTCACAGACAGCAGTTGAAAGCAGGCTTGAAGAAAGAGTTGAAGCAAAAACCGAGGAGGAGAAGGATGCTTCAGCTACACTCGCTCCAACAATCGAAAAAACTGAAGCCCCAGTAGTTGCAGAGAAAACTGACGAGACTCCAGTCAATGAAAAAACTATTCCTACTTCAGAAGAAAACTCAGAACCAGTAAAAGCCGACGAAGACAAGAAAAATGAACCAGCCACACCTGCTGCAACTGCTCCTAGCACTGAACGAGCAAGTCAGGTAAATGAAAAACTGGCGAAAAGAAAAATGATCTCAATCGATGCTGGACGCAAGTACTTCTCACCTGAGCAACTCAAGGAAATCATCGACAAAGCCAAACACTACGGTTATACTGACCTCCATCTACTAGTTGGAAATGATGGCATGCGTTTTATGTTGGACGACATGACAATCAAAGCCAATGGCAAAACCTATGCAAGTGATGATGTCAAACGTGCGCTCGAAAATGGAACTGATGCCTACTACAAGGATCCAAACGGCAACCACTTAACAGAGAGCCAGATGACGGACTTGATTAACTATGCCAAAGATAAAGGTATCGGACTAATCCCAACAGTCAACAGCCCTGGCCACATGGATGCCATTTTGCATGCTATGAAAGAACTTGGTATTGAGAAGCCAAACTTTACCTACTTTGATAAGGAATCTGCTCGTACCGTTGACCTTGACAACAAAGAAGCTGTTGCATTTACCAAAGCTCTGATCGACAAGTATGCTGCTTACTTCGCTGGCAAATCTGATATTTTTAACATCGGACTGGACGAGTACGCCAATGATGCTACAGATGCTAAAGGCTGGAGCGTTCTTCAAGCTGATAAATACTATCCAAATGAAGGCTACCCTGTAGGAGGATATGAGAAATTTATCGCCTACGCCAACGACCTTGCTCGCATCGTCAAGTCTCACGGACTCAAACCAATGGCCTTTAACGATGGTATCTACTACAATAGCGACACTAGCTTCGGAACTTTTGACAAAGACATCATCGTTTCTATGTGGACTGGTGGATGGGGCGGATACGACGTCGCTTCTTCTAAACTTCTAGTTGAAAAAGGCCACCAAATCCTTAATACCAACGATGCTTGGTACTACGTCCTCGGACGAAATGCCGATGGCCAAGGCTGGTACAACCTCGACCAAGGACTCAATGGTATCAAGAACACTCCAATCACTTCTGTACCAAAATCTGATGGGGCTACTATCCCGTTCATCGGGGGTATGGTAGCTGCTTGGGCGGATACCCCATCTGCACGCTATTCACCATCACGCCTCTTCAAACTCATGCGTAGCTTCGCAAATGCCAATGCTGAATACTTCGCAGCTGACTATGAGTCTGCTGAGCAAGCTCTGAAAGAAGTACCAACAGACCTTAACCGCTATACTGCAGAAAGTGTCGCAGCTGTAAAAGAAGCTGAAAAAGCCATTCGCTCACTCGATAGCAACCTCAGCCGTGCCCAACAAGACACCATTGACCAAGCAATCGCAAAACTCCAAGAAGCTGTAAGCAATTTGACCTTCACACCAGAAGCTCAAAAAGAAGAAGACGCGAAACGCGAAGTTGAAAAGCTTGCCAAGAACAAAGTAATCTCTATCGATGCTGGACGTAAGTACTTCACGCTCGACCAACTCAAACGCATCGTAGACAAGGCGAGCGAGCTCGGCTACTCTGATGTACATCTTCTCCTAGGAAATGATGGACTTCGCTTCCTCCTTGATGACATGACCATCACAGCTAACGGCAAAACTTATGCAAGTGACGATGTCAAGAAGGCTATCATCGAAGGAACAAAAGCTTACTACGATGATCCAAACGGAACCACTCTTAGTCAAGCTGAAATCACTGAATTGATCGAATACGCAAAATCAAAAGGCCTCGGACTCATCCCAGCAATCAACAGCCCAGGTCACATGGATGCCATGCTCGTCGCTATGGAAAAACTTGGAATCAAGAATCCTCAAGCCAACTTTGACAAGGTCTCTAAAACAACCATGGACCTTGAAAACGAAGAAGCGATGAATTTTGTCAAAGCCCTCATCGGCAAGTACATGGACTTCTTTGCAGGCAAGACTAAGATCTTCAACTACGGTACAGACGAATATGCCAATGATGCCACCAACGCCCAAGGCTGGTACTACCTCAAATGGTATGGACTCTATGGCAAGTTTGCTGAGTATTCTAACACCCTTGCTGCCATGGCCAAAGAAAGAGGCCTTCAACCAATGGCCTTCAACGATGGTTTCTACTATGAAGACAAGGATGATGTTGAGTTTGACAAGGATGTCATCATCTCTTACTGGTCTAAGGGATGGTGGGGTTACAACCTTGCGACGCCTCAGTACCTAGCAAGCAAAGGTTATAAACTCCTCAACACAAACGGAGACTGGTACTACGTCCTAGGCAATCACAAACCAGATGAAGCCTACCCACTATCAAAAGCACTTGAAAACTCTGGCAAAGTACCATTTAACCAGCTTGCATCTACTAAGTATCCAGAAGTAGACCTTCCAACCGTCGGAAGCATGCTTGCTATCTGGGCAGACAAACCAAGTGCTGAGTACAAGGAAGAAGAAATCTTTGAACTCATGACTGCCTTTGCAGACCATAACAAAGACTACTTCCGCGCTAACTACAATGCACTCCGTGAGGAACTTGCTCAAATCCCTGCAAACTTAGATGGATACAGCAAGGAAAGCTTGGAGGCCCTAAATACAGCTAAAGAAGCTCTCAACTACAACCTCAACCGTAACAAACAAGCCGAGTTAGACGCTCTCGTAGCCAAACTCAAGGCAGCCCGCCTAGGCCTTAAACCAGCAGCAACCCACTCAGGAAGCCTCGATGAAAACGAACTAGCTGCCAATGTTGAAACCAAACCGGAACTCATCACAAGAGCAGAAAAGATTCCATTTGAGGTCATCAGGAAGGAAAATCCGAACCTCCCAGCCGGTCAGGAAAAGATCATCACACCAGGTGTAGAGGGCGAACGTACTCATTACATCTCTGTCCTTACTGAAAATGGAAAACAAACAGAAACGGTTCTAGATAGCCAAGTGACCAAAGAACCTGTGACCCAGGTGGTTGAAATCGGTGCCCCTATCACTCATAAAGGGGACGAACACGGTCTTGCCCCAGCCGCAGAGGCAAAACCAAGACTGGACATCCAAGAGGAAGAGATTCCGTTCACTACCGTAACACGTGAAAATCCGCAATTACCACTCGGACAAACGAAAGTCGTTATTGCTGGAGTAAATGGTCGTCGTACGATTTTCTACTCTGTCAGCACTACTGCTGACGGCAAGGAAGAAAGAACACTTGTCAATAGTGCGGTATCGCAGGAAGCGGTCGCTCAGGTGGTCGAAGTCGGAACTGCCGTTGAGAAAGCTGAGCAAGCTGAAGCAACTACTAGCAAAGCAGAGGATAAACAACTCCCTGCAACAGGAAGTCAAGACTCTGCAGGCTTGGTCGCAGTAGGACTCATGGCCACACTAGCAGCCTACGGACTCACTAAGAGAAAAGAAGATTAAACCCCTTCGACAAGCATACAAAAAAGCGAGATTGAATCTCGCTTTTTATTGTTAGGATTAATCACCCAGTCCGATACGTTCAAAGATATCATCCACTCGTTTAGTGTAGTATGCAGGATTGAAGATTTCGTCGATTTCCTCTTGAGTCAGGCGTGATGTCACTTCTGGATCTCCTTCTAGAAGCGGTTTAAAGTCTACTTGGTTATCCCAAGAGTAAGCCGTTTTCGGTTGAACAAGGTCGTAAGCTTGCTCACGGGTCATGCCTTTTTCAATCAAGGTCAACATAGCACGTTGGCTAAAGATAAGACCAAAGGTTGAGTTCATGTTGCGTATCATGTTTTCTGGGAAGACCGTCAAGTTCTTGACGATATTTCCAAAACGGTTGAGCATGTAGTCGATCAAAATAGTCGTATCTGGTGTGATGATGCGCTCAGCTGACGAGTGAGAGATATCACGTTCGTGCCAGAGGGCTACGTTCTCATAGGCTGTTACCATGTGACCACGGATAACACGCGCAAGACCTGTCATGTTTTCAGAACCAATCGGGTTGCGTTTGTGAGGCATAGCAGATGAACCTTTTTGCCCTTTGGCAAAGAATTCTTCCACTTCGCGTTGTTCCGATTTTTGAAGACCACGGATCTCCGTTGCCATGCGCTCGATGGAAGTTGCGATGCTAGCAAGAACTGCAAAGTACTCAGCGTGAAGGTCACGAGGAAGGACTTGTGTAGAAATTTCTTGAGCACGGATACCCAATTTGTCGCAGACATATTGCTCTACAAATGGTGGGATGTTAGCAAAGTTCCCAACCGCACCAGAGATTTTACCAGCTTCCACTCCAGCAGCCGCATGCTCGAAACGTTCGATATTGCGCTTCATTTCGCTGTACCAAGTCGCTAATTTAAGACCAAAAGTTGTAGGCTCAGCGTGCACACCGTGGGTACGCCCCATCATGATGGTGAACTTGTGCTCCTTAGCCTTATCAGCGATGATGTTGGTGAAGTTTTCAAGGTCACGACGGATGATGTCGTTGGCTTGTTTGTAAAGGTAACCATAGGCAGTATCCACCACGTCGGTAGAGGTCAAACCATAGTGAACCCACTTGCGCTCTTCACCAAGAGTTTCAGAAACCGCACGTGTGAAAGCCACCACATCGTGACGCGTCTCCTGCTCAATCTCCAAAATACGGTCGATGTCAAAGTCCGCTTTTTCACGAATCAAAGCCACATCTTCCTTAGGGATTTCCCCCAACTCAGCCCATGCCTCGTCAGCCAAGATTTCTACCTCAAGCCAAGCACGGTATTTATTTTCTTCACTCCAAATGTTCGCCATCTCAGGGCGAGAGTAACGGTTGATCATGTTTTCTTTTCCTTTCTTTCTTGAAAAACATTATATAAATACTATTTCTCACTCAATGTCTTCTTTCCAAATACACAAAGATGGGGAATTTCTACTATATTTAAATCCACATTCATAAACACATTATAAATTGCGAAATATTTTTCTGGATATTCAGGTATCGAGACTTAAATTCATCAAACTATTCCAATAAATGATCTAACTATTTTCTAGCTATATTGCCTCCTGCCCATAAACACAAATTCCATTAATTCTCCAAAATCTTTGAATTCATCAAAAGTACGCTCATCGTTTTCAGGAAAATATAAATTATTTAACCTATAGAAATTTTTAACTTTTTCAATATTGTTAGAAAACTTATATTTCACAGCATTATAGAATTCTTTAGCTTCCTCTATATTACTTGAAGTAAGAACATTATTATTTTCATAACATTTTTTCGCTTGTTCAAAATTTGAATACATTTTACCTGATTCATTAACAGAAGTTCTAGGGTCTATAACCTTATCTTTTAATAAATCATATACGTTACTGTACCTCCATAATTGAATGTCCACTTTAATTTGAGTTGAAGAAATTTGAACTCCTCGATTAATATAATATTCCTCAGCTTCTTCTTGAGTTGGATAATGTATCTGATAAAGCCTTTCCCTTTCCTCTTCTAACCACCTAAAAGCAGTAGGTTTATCATAAGTTTTTATAATTGATAAACAGTACCTGTTTGCGATTTGTAGATTAGCTTCATTATCATACAAATATTGTAAAGTCTTATATCTTATAATTGGGGGCAACAGCGAAAAATCACCCATGACCTGAGCAGGAGACAATAAATTCATAGGATACTTCAAAAAGTAATCAATAAAGAGATAAGCATATAAATCAAATAAGCCATCTTTTACTTGATTAAGTTCATCATCAGAAAACTCCTCTGTATGTTGAGTATGTGTTCCATCATTTCCCAATGGGCGTATCTTCTCAATGGAGGCTTTTAAATACACTTTCCTATTGTTGGAAAGTTTCTTAAATTGTTCCATATGCTTAGCTTTTCCTAATGTAAAATAAGTATCACTCCCAATATTTAATATTTTTCTAACTATAACTTCTGAGAATTGCCTGATCCCTTTTATTTTACCTCTTCTTGTTAATCCTACATAAAAAGTATCGTGAATTAAATCACCAATCATTTGTTCATATTCAAAGATATTAAAATTTACCATATTAACCCTACTCAAACTCCTCTTTCCCAATCCATACTGATGGGTAGTGATCTAGTGTATTCAAATCCTTATCTAGCGGTATATCATAGATAGCTAAATAGTTTTCAGGATATTGAGCCGCCAACTCTTCATATTTTACTTTCACCTTTTCGTAATCACTACTAGCAAACAAGACTTCAACGATTGCTCCAATCTTCTCTTTTTCGACAAATGCATTTACGATGAGTTGTATCATAAAAACTCCTAAAATAGAATAGATTTCATATTAATTGGATAAAGTATTGCCAGGACTATCCAAAAGTTCGATTATGTCTTTTATCTGTTTAGTATAATAAGTAAAATATGTCATTTCCCCTGAACTAGTGAATCTTTTTAAATATTCGTTAGGCTCTTCAAATTTTTCCTCTCTCCCATAAAAAATATTATTCAATAATTTTCTGCGAGATTCTTCACTTTCATGAGCTATGTAATTTCTCAAATATTTCATCTGTTCAAAACTTGTTTTATATTCCGTTGTAAGAATAATGTCAAATGGATTAGTTTCAAAAATATGCTTGGAAAGAAACTCGATTCTACCTACATATTCAATATATGCTTTATTTCCTTCTCTCATAAAGGCATTGAATTGAATTTCATCCTGAAATTGAATCTTTAGCCGTGGTTGAAAACCTGTTTCAGATTGACCTCCTAAACAATAAGTCGTAAATAGCTGGCCTAAATACTTTTCAAATTGAATCCAGATTTTTAATAGTGCGACATCGTATATCTCTTTTTCAGAAGACCATCTAACCCAAGTATCTATATTTTCTAATATCTCAGATTTTCGAACAACCATGCTTACCTCACAAAGTAATTATTCAAAAATGTGATTCTTTTAATTCTTTCGTTTTTACTAGTCGTCCGAATCCTATGATTTTTTGTAAATTCACTCCAAGCAACCTCCATTGAATCATTAGAGCCTAACGACATAACTTTGTTATTATAATCATTTAAAAATTGCGCTACAACAGAAAGGATAAAATCTATATCTAAAGCACCTTCTGTTCGAGCTAGATCACTGTCTTTCAAACCAAAGAATTGATTGAATAACACACAAAATAATGTGAAAAAATAATTTTTGTTTTCCAAACAACTCAATTGTCCCTTATAATAATTATATATCGAACTAATAGAACCCATAATTGTTGCAATTTGCTCTTCAAATATATGGCCATCTTCAAAACCTTTATCATATTCTTCATATACTTTATCAACAGACTTAGGAGTCTCCGAAACAATCCCAAATAAAGTAACAATCAACATCGAGTTCAATAATTCTATATCTTTCATTCGTGTAAACTCAGTATCAGAAAACATACTATATTCAAGGAAAAACTCTCTGTATTTAGATGCCAAGTTGTAAACTAAAACTTTGAAATCTCCCCAGTATTTAGCATTACGTATCTCTTGTTTATTGAGGACATAATTATTTGAATTTAATCTCGCAAACATATCATATATTAAACTCTCATCTTTTTCAGTTACAACTTCTGAAATTATTTCAAAACTTAATAACGCCTCTTTTGTATCATCGTCCAATTCAGAATATTTCATACCACCGTATTCACGATTATGACTAGATTTTATTGCAAATTTTTCATCAACAATATATTCTAAAATCGCTCTGATACGCTGTTGGCCGTCAATTACCTCTCTATTTGTAGATTTGGTATTTATATCTATTTTTTGTCTAACAAAAATTGGAGGTATAGGGAGTCCTCTCAATATTGTATCTATCAGATAAGATTTAGCATTATCATTCCAAACGCTATTACGCTGATATTTCGGAGATAATTCAATTTCTTTCTTTTCACTCCATTGTATGATATCACTTATTTGAATAACTTTTAAAGTTGTCTTATTCATAATTCACCCCTTAAAATTCAACCACGCTATCCGGCACATCACTAAACAAAGTTACATGTCCCATCTTGCGGTTGTGCTTCGCTTCTATTTTACCATACATGTGGAGATGGGCGCTTGGATTTTCTGTGACATATTTTTCAGCAGTCTCGACGTGTTGGCCGAGGACATTAAGCATAACGGCTGGAGCATGTAGTTTGATAGCTGGCAATGGTGCTCCGAGAACGCCGAGAATATGCGTATCAAACTGAGAGAAGTCACAGGCTTCGATTGAATAGTGACCTGAGTTGTGTGGGCGTGGGGCAATCTCATTGACGATAATATCATCAGCCGTCGCAAACATTTCTACACAAAGGGTTCCAGACAAGTTAAGCTGTTCTGCGATTCGCACAGCCATGGCTTTGGCTTTTTCAGCTAGACTTTCTGAAATGCGAGCAGGCACAATGGTCTTCGAAAGAATGTTGTTACGGTGGATATTTTCCTGAACTGGGAAAACCGTCACATCCTTGCCATTCCCTGACACGATGACAGAAATTTCAAGGTCAAAGTTGACGAATTCTTCCAAAACGCAGTCTGCTGAATCGGCTAGCGCATAGGCTTCTTCCAAATCTGCTTCTGAGCGAATAACCTTTTGTCCATGCCCATCGTAACCACCAGTCGCCGTCTTGAGAACATAATTTTTAGAAAGGTCAATATCTGCCAAATCTTGACTTGAAGTCACAACCTTGTAGGGTGCCACAGTGACTTGTGCCTTGTTTGAGAGGAAGTCCTTTTCAAAGATACGATTTTGCGAAATGCGGAGTAGGTCTGTCCCTTGAGGGAGCTGACCATCCTTAATGACAGCATCCAAACCGTCAGCATCGACATTTTCAAATTCATAGGTGAGGACATCACATTGCTCAGCCAGCTGACGGAGGGCGTTCACATCGTTATAAGGCGCCACGATGATTTCCGCTACACGAGAGGCAGGACAATCCGCCGCAGGATCCAGCGCGATAACCTTGTGCCCCATGTAGATAGCAGAAATGGCCATCATTTGACCAAGCTGACCACCACCGATAATTCCGATTGTTTTAAATGAGCTCATTTGTAGACTCCTCTGCGATTTTTCCTTGCTCTTCTGCGAAATCCGCCAATGCTATCGCAATGGCCTGGTCCTCTACTGACAGGAGACGGAGGGCAAAGAGGGCAGCGTTTGTCGCTCCTGCTTCACCGATAGCCATGGTCGCCACAGGCACACCACCTGGCATCTGAACGATAGAGTAGAGTGAATCCACGCCACTAAGAGCGCGCGATTTGACCGGTACACCAATGACAGGAAGGGTTGTTTTAGCAGCAACCATTCCTGGCAAATGGGCTGCACCACCAGCACCTGCGATTATGACCTTGATGCCACGGCTACGTGCTTCTTCCGCATGCTTGAACATGAGGTCTGGAGTACGGTGGGCAGAGACAACCTTCTTTTCGTAGGTCACACCGAAACGGTCTAGGACTTCGGCTGTTTTTTGCATGGTTGCCCAGTCGGATTTTGAGCCCATGATGATGGAAATTACTGGTTTCATAGTTAATATCCTTTTCTTTTTTGATAATGGTCTCAGGTGGTGGGGACGGAAGCAAACCTTCGGTTTCATTCCTAAACTTTGAGCCTAGGGTCTCAAAGTTTCCCCCGACCAGAACATTCACTGTTCTGGTCTTTTCACCACGACGACCATTATCGTATTTGGCGACTTCGTCGCGTTATTCTTATATCTTTACTTAATGGCCTTACTTCCGATATCTGTTCGGTAAAAGAGGCCTTCTGTTTTTTGTTGGGAGAGTTCTTGGTAGATGGTTTCTTGGGCTTCTTTGACGGTGTCTGCTGTGGTGACGAGCATATAGACTCGTCCGCCGTTTGAGAGCAGTGCCCTGCTATTTTCCGAAAACTTAGCCCCTGCATAGTAGGTGATGATATCTCCCTCGGTTTTTGCTGGCAATTCAACACCTTTTTCATAGTCTAGCGGGTAGCCGTTTGATGCGACAACCACGCCCAGAGTCACACCCTTGTCTGTCCAGGTAATGGTTGGCTCCTTGCCATCGAGAATAGCCGTAATATTTTGTGCAAAGTCAGATGTCAGACGAGGCAAGATAATTTGCGTTTCTGGATCTCCAAAACGAGCGTTGAACTCGATGACCTTAGGACCATCAACTGTCAAGATAAGCCCTGCATAAAGAACACCAAGATAGGGGCGCCCTTCCTGGATCATGCCCTCAAGGACTGGCTTGACAATAGTCTCAACCGCTGTATCAACTACACACTGTGTCAAGTGAGGAACTGGCGCATAGGCACCCATGCCACCAGTGTTAGGCCCCTTGTCGCCATCGTAGGCACGTTTGTGATCCTGAGCCGTTGGCATGATGTAGAACTTGTCTCCATTGACAAAGGCAAAGAGAGAGAACTCTTCCCCGTCAAGGAATTCCTCAATAACCACACGCGCACCAGAATCACCGAATTTATTGTCCAAAAGCATCTCGTGAGCGGCTTCGACCGCTTGCTCAACCGTTTCAGCAACGACGACACCTTTCCCAAGAGCCAATCCATCCGCCTTGACGACGATTGGAGCGCCTTTCTCCTCGATATAGGCCTTGGCCTCCTCGAAATCTGAAAAAGTGCCATAGGCTGCTGTCGGAACACCATATTTGAGCATGATTTCCTTTGCGAAATCCTTGGACCACTCCAGCTCCGCTGCTAATCTTGTCGGACCAAAGGCCTTAAGCCCAGCTTGATTAAAATCATCCACGATTCCAGCAGCAAGGGCATCATCTGGGCCAATGAAGGTCCAAGCGATATCGTTGGTCTTTGCAAATTCAATCAACTTAGAATGTTCGGAAATAGAGATATCCACCAATTCCAACCCATCCAAAGTCATCCCGTCATTTCCAGGAGCTACAAACACCTGCTCCACAACCTTAGACTTCAACAACTTCTTGGCAATCGCATGCTCACGACCGCCTGAACCAACAACTAAAAGCTTCATCTCTCAACCTCTTTTGCGAATTATTTACTAACATTATATCACAAACGTTCGTTTTAATCTTGTTTCGTTAAGATTTTTTAAGCAAAAAAGGAAAGAAACTGTTTTCTTCCCTTTTGTCTTCTTAATGTCTAAAATGTCTCACGCCTGTGAAGACCATGGTCAAGCCGTATTTATCTGCAGCTTCGATAGACTCTTGGTCACGGACTGATCCACCTGGCTGGATGATGGCCTTAATTCCTGCTTTGGCGATTTCTTCCACGTTATCCGCGAATGGGAAGAAGGCATCTGAAGCAAGCACAGCGCCGTCAAGGCGGTCTTTAGCTTGTTCAATGGCGATACGAACAGAAGCCACACGGTTGGTTTGACCTGGGCCAACACCAAGTGTCATGTGGTCGTTGGTGATGATGATCCCGTTTGATTTGACGTACTTGATAGCCTTCCAAGCGAACTCAAGGGCAGTCGCCTCTGTCTCGGTTGGTTGGCGCTTGGTCACTACTTTCCAGTCAGCTGGGCTTTCCTTGACCACATCTTGATTTTGCACGAGGAGACCTCCAACCACGCCTGTGTACTCTGCTTCCACTTCACTAGCATCTTGAGCGTCAAATGGCAAGGCAAGGATACGCAAGTTTTTCTTTTTGTTGGTCAAAATGGCTAGCGCTTCATCTGTATAGCTCGGTGCGATAATGATCTCAAGGAAAACGCCGTGCATCTTCTCAGCAGTCGCAGCATCCACCTCACGGTTGAGAACGACAATTCCACCAAAGATAGACACTGGGTCAGACTCATATGCATAGTCCCAAGCAGTTTCGATGTCATCAGCTTGACCAATTCCACATGGATTCATGTGTTTCAAAGCCACAACGGTTGGACGGTCTTTGAAATCACGAATAATACGAATCGCCGCATCCGCATCACGGATATTGTTAAAGGACAATTCTTTACCGTTGAGCTGTTTCGCTGATGCAATCGAATAGTCAGTCGGCAAAGCTTTTTGGTAGAAGTCCGCATCCTGCTGAGGATTTTCACCGTAACGCATGGATTGTTTGAGGTCATAGGTCAAAGTGAGCTTTTCAGGCTTTACTTCACCCACTTGAGCTGTGAAGTACTCTGCAATCAAGGCATCATAAGCAGCTGTGTGACGGAAAACCTTGGCTGCTAAACGTTGGCGAGTTTCATAAGTCGTTTCACCGTTTGCTGACAATTCGTCAAGAACAACAGCATAATCCGCTGGGTCTACCACAACCGTCACGCTGGCGTGGTTTTTAGCCGCTGAACGAAGCATAGAAGGCCCACCGATATCGATATTTTCAACTGCGTCAGCATACGTCACATCTGGTTTGAGAATCGTTTCCTTGAATGGGTAAAGGTTGACTACAACAAGGTCAATCAATTCAATCTTATTGTCCTTAGCAGCCTCTAGATGGCTGCCAAGATCACGACGAGCAAGGAGCCCACCGTGAATATTTGGATGAAGGGTCTTGACACGACCGTCCATCATTTCTGGGAAACCCGTCACATCATCAATTGCAATGGTCTCCACCCCAGCATTATCAAGGGTAACCTTTGTCCCACCTGTCGAGATAATATCCCAACCAAGTTTTTTAAGTTCTTGGGCAAATTCAACAATGCCCGCTTTGTCTGAGACGCTGATTAAGGCTTTTTTCGTCATTCTATTCCTCTTTCTTTAGGTCCAAGCGCATAGCGATTTCGTTATTTTCTTCTATAAATTCTGTTTCCTGAAAACCCAGACTAGTCAGCAGGTGCTTCATTTTTTCATTTCCAACCACATAATCAGCGATAATATGACTGCAAGCTCTATCCATCTGAGCCTCTTTAATTAGAACTTCCAAGGCTTTTCGACCATAACCTCTTCCTTGGTACTGCTGACCAATCATTATCCGCCAGATAAAGTATTCCGCTTCATCCTTGTCTATTTCCAGCAGGAGAAAGCCAACCACTTGCTCATCCCAATAGATTGCCATCGGAAACACATCCTCATTTTTCCGGTAGAGCCATGCGTCAGCTAAAGAGCGTACATTTGGAGCCACGAAACGTGCTCGTTCATCAGCATCAGATATTTTCAAATCCAGCACTGCCTGAAAACTGCTCTCATCTACTAATTTCAGTTCAATCATTTTTTCTCCTAGCAATATTGCACAATCAAAACTTGATTTACTTCTTACCTTCTCCCCACCCCTAAACTTTCCAGCACCTCTGGATACAACTTGTACTCTGCCTCATGAATGCGAGCTTCAAAATTGTCAATGGTATCATCAGCGAGCCGTGGTACGCGGACTTGTTTGATAACCTTTCCTGTATCCACACCCGAATCCACCCAGTGAATGGTAACACCGCTCTCAGTAACACCAGCATTCCAAGCGTCCTCAATTCCGTGAGTTCCTGGAAATTCTGGCAGGTAGGCTGGATGGATATTAATGATCCGACCTTCATAAGTCGCCAATAAGGGTGGCCCAACGATTTTCATATAGCCTGCTAGGCAAACCAAGTCAATCTGGTGCTCTTCCAAGAGTTCAACAAGAGCTGCTTCGTAGTCTGCCTTGTTCTCAAACTCCTTGAGTTCAAAAGCATAGGACAGAACGCCAAGCTTGTCTGCCCGCTTGAGCACATAGGCATCTCGATGGTCTGAAAAGACAAACTCCACCGGAAACTCTTCAGCAATCACCTGAAAATTTGAGCCATTACCAGAGGCAAAAACCGCTATTTTTTTCATTTGATGATGACACTTTCGTTTTCTTTCTTGACGATGCGACCAATTTCATAGACTGGTTCATCCAGCAATTCTTTGACACGACCTACATTTTCAGGGCTAACTGCCAACATGAGTCCCACACCCATATTGAAGATTTCAAACATTTCCTCATGCTTGATTTCACCGTATTTTTCAAGGGCTTTGAAAATCGGGAGGACTGGAACTTTGCTTTCCTCAATCTCAGCAGCCAGGTCATCCGCAAACATACGAGGGACATTCTCGATAAATCCACCACCAGTGATATGGGCAATACCGTTGACCAACTCTTCTTTGATGAGCGGTAAGACAGCCTTGACATAGATACGAGTCGGCTCAAGAAGGACTTCCTTGAGTTTCTTGCCTTCCAATTCTGGCAAGACTTCCTCACCTGTGTAGTCCGCAAAGACACGACGGACGAGTGAGTAGCCATTTGAGTGAATCCCACTCGAAGCAAGCCCAAGAAGCACATCACCTTCTGCCACTTTTGAACCGTCAATGATTTGGGATTTTTCAGCCACACCGACCGCAAATCCAGCCAAGTCATAGTCATCTTCGCCGTACATTCCAGGCATTTCAGCCGTTTCCCCACCGATGAGGGCGGCACCAGCCTGCACACAGCCTTCTGCTACACCAGCTACGACTTGTTCTAGTTTAGCTGGTTCATTCTTCCCTGTCGCCACATAGTCGAGGAAATAGAGGGGCTCCGCACCTGCAGCGATGATATCATTGACACACATGGCCACACAGTCCTGCCCAATCGTATCATGCTTGTCATACTTGATGGCCAACATGAGCTTGGTCCCGACGCCATCAGTCCCTGAGATCAATACAGGCTCTTTGACACCTGTTTTTGAAAGGTCAAACATGCCACCAAAGCCACCAAGAGCTCCCATGACACCCGCACGCTCCGTACGCGCTACATGCTTTTTGATCCGTTCAACAACTTCATAACCCGCTTCAACATCCACACCCGACTGGGCGTACGCATTTTTATTTGCCATTTTATTTTTCCTTTTCTTTGAGAAGATTGCGACGTATTTTTAGATAAACAATTATTTTATCTAAAAATACTAGTCAGGGCTCTAGCTTTGGCCCCATAGGAGAAAGCGTCTACTGACAAATGCTTTAGCTTTTAGTCAGTAGTGAGACGTGGAGCGTATGCATTTTTATTTGTCATTTGTTTATTCCTTTCCTTTCACGGAGAGTCTTTATCCGTCTATTTGTAAAAACTGGTCTTATCCCCCAAGCTTCTACGATATTCTTCCTCATAGTCGTAGAGAGGTGTTGGGTAGTCGCCGTCAAAGTAAGCGACGCAAAGCCCACCATTTGGCGCATCTGTTTCAATCCCGATAGAGTTGATCAAGCCATCAATCGAAAGATAGGTCAGGCTATCCGCACCAATGATTTGACAAGTCTCTTCAACCGTATGATTGGCCGCAATCAGCTCCTGACGCGTCTGGATATCAATCCCGTAGAAGCATGGATAAGCTAGCGCTGGACTACCAATGGCAACGTGAACTTCAGTCGCACCCGCTTCTTTCAAGAGCTGAACGATACGACGAGAGGTTGTTCCACGTACAATAGAGTCATCCACCATGACCACACGCTTGCCTTTAACAACACCAGAAACGGCAGACAGTTTCATCCGCACCCCTTGCTCCCGTAATTCTTGAGTCGGTTGGATAAAGGTCCGTTGAGTGTATTGGTTTTTGATAAGTCCCATTTCATTTGGTAGACCTGATTCTTCTGCAAAGCCCATAGCTGCGCTGAGTGATGAATTTGGCACACCGACCACGATATCCGCTTCGTGCTTGAACTCACGCGCCAATTGAGCCCCCATACGTTTGCGAGCTGTATGGACATTGACACCATGAATATTAGAGTCAGGGCGGGCAAAGTAGATATACTCCATAGAGCAAATCGCCAACTGGGTATCATTTGTATAGCTATCGTACTGAATTCCATTGTCATCCACAATCACAATTTCCCCTGGTTTTACATCTCGAATCCACTCGGCACCGATGACTTCAAAAGCACAGGTTTCTGACGAAACCACCACCGCTCCGTTTGCCATTTTCCCAATAGAAAGTGGACGGAAACCATTAGGATCAAGCGCCGCAATCAGCTTATCCTCAAACATCAAAATATAAGCAAAACCACCTTTGACCAGGCTAAGTGCTTCTTTGATTTTCCCCATCAAACTAGGGTTGTGACTACGGCGAATCAAGTGAGCCAAGATTTCTGAATCTGAGGTAGAGCTGAAAATCGCTCCTCTTTGCTCTAGTTCTTTCTTGAGGGATTCTGCATTGGTCAGGTTCCCATTATGAGCCAATCCAAACTGCATATCATGGAATCGAAAGAGGAAGGGCTGGATGTTATCTACGGAAGCTTCGCCTGCAGTCGCATAACGCACATGCCCAATCGCACCAGTTCCTGTCAATTTATCCAAATTAGCAGGATTTCTGAAGACTTCTGAAAGAAGGCCCATATCACGATGACGCTTCAATTTCCCTTGGTCATTGGAGAGGATTCCTGCCCCCTCCTGACCTCGGTGCTGAAGACTGTGGAGTCCAAAATAGGTCAATTTAGCAGCATCTGGATGACCCCAGATACCGAAAACGCCACATTCTTCATTAAGAGATTTTATTTCGTATGTCATTTTTTATACCTTTTATTTCCCTGTGAAATAACGCACAGCTGATGCAAACAGGTGCTGGTCTTTATTTCCTGGGATGTTTTGGAAAAGACCTTCTTCATAACGTTCTGAGTGTCCCATCTTACCGATGATTTGACCATTCTTGCTGGTAATTCCTTCGATGGCATTTACCGAACCATTCGGATTATACTTAGAGTCCATACTTGGTTTGCCTTCAAAGTCAACGTATTGGCTAAAGATTTGACCATTGTCGCGGAGCTCTGCAAATTCCTCAGCCGTCACGACAAATTTCCCTTCACCGTGCGATACTGGAATGGCATGGATATCGCCCACTTGTACTCCAGCCAACCATGGTGAGTTGGTATTGGCAATCCGAGTTTCCACCATCTTGGCCACGTGCTGGTTGGCATCATTGTAGAAGAGGGTTGGGCTGGTACTGTTAGCATCTTCAAAGTTTCCATATGGAAGAAGACCTGATTTGACCAGGGCTTGGAATCCATTACAGATACCGATAATCAAGCCACCACGAGCGATAAAGCTATCAATGGCTGCACGCACTTTTTCATTGAGCAAGATATTCACGATAAATTTAGCTGATCCATCCGGCTCATCCGCAGCTGAGAATCCGCCTGCAAAGAAGAGAATGTTTGCCTTGCCGATATTGTCAACCATGGTTTCAACTGACTTGACAATAGCTTCTTCATTGAGTGTCACAAATGGCACCAAGTTAACCTCTGCACCTTCTTTTTCAAAGGCCTTGGCTGAGTCATATTCTGAGTTGGTTCCTGGGAAGACTGGGATGTAAACCACAGGTTTTTCAATAGTTTCCTTGGCTTTGATGACTGCGTTAGAAGCGACAGCTGGCACTGCTTCCAATTCTTTAGATTGGGCAAATTCTGTTGGGTAAACTTCTTCCAGTTTCCCTTGGAAGGCACTGTCAAGCTTGTGTCCATCTAACTTCACACCGTTGACAAGCAGTGTAAAGCCGGCACTTGTTTGACCGATTTTCTCTACTCCAGCGATTTCTTCAGGGGAGGTGAAGGTAAATCCGCCTAGCTGAGCTGTCAAAGAACTTTCAAGTTCAGGCAGGGTTACCTCTGCACCGATATGGTTCCCAAAGATAGCAAGAGCCAAACTTTCAAGGATTCCACCATATTTAACAGCTGATGCAGATGTTACTTTGTGGTCAGCTAGGATGGCTTCAAACTGAGCAAAGTTGCGCTTAATCAAATCAAAATCAATCTCTGCAGAGAGGGCTTGACCTGGGATGTAGTAGATGTTTTCACCAGCAGTCTTGAACTCAGGAGAGAGGACCTTACGGCTATCTGCCGTCGTCACCCCAAAGGCAACCAAGGTTGGCGGTACGGTCAATTCTTCAAAGGTACCAGACATGGAGTCCTTACCACCGATAGATGGCAAGCCAAGCTGGATTTGTGCTTCGATAGATCCTAGAAGAGCCGCTACTGGCTGACCAAAACGCTCTGCTTGTTTATCCATGCGTTCGAAATACTCTTGGTAAGAGAAGCGAGCCTTAGACCAGTTTGCACCAGCAGCCACTAAACGAGCAGTTGCTTCGATAACCGCATAGGCAGCACCGTGGTATGGAGACCATTCTGCCACATATGGATTGAATCCTTGGGCCATGACTGACGCAGTGTGAGTCACACCGTGCTGAACTGGCAATTTCTGCACAGATGCCTCAGTTGGTGTGAGTTGGTAGCGACCACCGAGTGGGTGATTGACAGTCGAACGACCGACAGAGCAGTCAAAGATAGTCTGCAAACCTTTCTGACTCGCATGGTTGAGGTCAGATAGAACCGCAAGGGTTTCTGCTTCAAGGGTTTCAGCAGATGTTTGACGTTCTTCTGGAAGCTTGACATCCTTGTCAACCACCTTAGCATCTACGACTACACGTACACCATTTGTGTCAAGGAAACGACGTTCCAAATCAACAATGGTTTCCCCATTCCAGTGCATGACAAGATTTGGTTTTTCAGTTACTGCCGCCACTACAACAGCGTCAATATTTTCTTTATTACATTCTGCAACGAAGGCATCTACGTCTTGAGGACGCACCACAACTGCCATCCGTTCTTGTGATTCAGAGATAGCAATTTCTGTACCGTTCAAACCTTGGTATTTAAGAGGAACCTTGTTGAGGTCAATTTCAAGACCATCTGCCAATTCACCGATAGCCACACAGACACCACCTGCTCCAAAGTCATTGGACTTCTTGATAAGACGAGTGACATCCCCATTACGGAAAAGGCGCTGAATCTTGCGTTCTTCGATAGCATTCCCTTTTTGAACCTCAGCTCCAGCAGTCTCTACGGACTCAACTGTTTGAACCTTAGAAGACCCTGTCGCACCACCGATACCATCACGACCAGTCTTACCACCGAGCAGGATAATGACATCTCCCGCTTCCGGTTTTTCACGGACTACATTTCCCTTGGGAGCTGCACCAACAACGGCACCAAGCTCCATACGTTTAGCTACAAAGCCTGGGTGGAAGTATTCACGAACGTAGGTCGTCGCAAGCCCAATCTGGTTCCCGTATGAAGAATAACCATGAGCCGCTGTTTTCGAAATAACTTGTTGTGGCAATTTCCCAGCGCGCGTTTCTGAAATCGGCGCTGTAATGTCACCCGCGCCTGAGATACGCATGGCTTGGTAAACATAAGAACGACCTGACAATGGGTCACGAATAGCTCCACCGATACAAGTAGCCGCGCCACCAAATGGTTCGATTTCTGTTGGGTGGTTGTGGGTTTCGTTCTTGAACATGAGGAGCCATGGCTCTTTCACTCCATTCACATCCACCTCGATTTCAACCGAGCAGGCATTAATCTCGTCAGACACTTCCATGTCATCCAAACGACCATTGGCACGCTCATAACGACCGAAAATAGTCGCCATATCCATCAAGGTTTGTGGTTTTTCAGAACGGCCTAATTCCTCGCGCATAGCTAGATACTTATCATAGGTTGCCTGTAATTGTTTTTCAAATTTAGAAGCTGAGAAGTCGATATTCTTCAACTCAGTCTCAAAAGTCGTGTGACGACAATGGTCAGACCAGTAAGTGTCCAAAACCTTAAGTTCCGTCTCAGTCGGCACGCGCCCGATTGACTTGAAATAGTCTTGGATAAAGAGCAAATCATCCACTTCCATAGCCATCCCTTGCTCAGCCTTGTAGCGGGCAAAGTCTTCTGCTGTATAGCTTTCAAAGAAAATCAATTTTGGAATGGTCTTGTCTGACTCTGAAAATTCCTGCTTGGCAATCCCTACTGTGATGTCCTTGAAACGTGAATCCACTGGATTGAGCAGGTAGTTCTTGACCGCGTCCAACTCAGTCGCATCAATATCTTTATTAACCAAGTAAAGTTGGGCAGTATTGACTGTCACTTCACTCGAACTTCCAAGTAAAAGCAAGGCTTCCTGTGAAGAAGCTGCACGCTGGTCAAACTGTCCTGGCAAGCTTTCGATGGCAAAGAAAGCATAATTGGCAAGATCAGTCTGCACAACCGCTTCATCCAAGACATGGTCTGTCACCTGCTCAGAGAAGATATGCTTCTCGGCAGGTGTAAACAAACTCTCTGACAAGTCAAAAACATCATAAACCTGCACAATGCGAATATTTTTCAAAGTTGACAATCCCAAGTTGTGCTGGAGCTCTCTCACCAAACTCTCTGACTTGACCTGAAAATCAGCCTTTTTTTCAACAAAAATACGTTTATTCATCAATTCTTATTCCTTTATTTCAGCTCTTGCAATGTTCCCAAATGACCTTGAAGGTTCTATTTTAAACCTTGCAATTTTTCCCAGACAACTTCATAAACATCTGTCAGTTCTCCCAAGCCACGACGGAAAACATCCTTGTCCATGTGGTTACCGTCAGCGTCCCAAAGTCGGCAGTTATCTGGTGAAAATTCGTCTGCCAAGATAATCTTGCCATCCTTATCAAAACCAATTCCTTTATTTCAGCTCTTGCAATATTCCCAAACAGCCTTTAGGTTATTACTTCAACTCCTGCAATTTCTCCCAGACAACTTCGTAAACATCAGTTAGTTCTCCCAATCCCCTACGGAAAACATCCTTGTCCATGTGGTTGCCATCTGCATCCCAAAGTCGGCAGTTATCTGGTGAAAACTCGTCTGCCAAGATAATCTTGCCATCCTTATCAAAACCAAATTCCAGTTTAAAATCGATCAACTTAAGACCAATCTCAGCAAACCAAGCTTTCAAGAGCTCATTGATACGACGGGTTTCTTCCTTCAAGTAAGCAATCTGCTGATCATCCGCAATTTTAAGGAATTTCACATGCTCGTCATTGATAAAGGGATCATCCAAATCATCATTTTTATAGTAAAATTCGACAATTGGAGTCTCAAATGCGATACCTTCTTCTACACCAAAACGTTTTGAAAAGGAGCCAGCCGTGTAGTTGCGGAGCACAACTTCCAAAGGAATAATCTCAACCTTTTTATTGAGCTGTTCCGTGTCTGAAATTTTCTCCACAAAATGAGTCTCCACACCAGCCGCATTTAATTTCTCAAAAATAAAAGATGAAATCTGATTATTTAACACTCCCTTGCCCGCAATCTGCTCCTTCTTGACACCGTTGAAGGCAGTTGCCTGGTCCTTGTAAGTTGAAATAATGAGATTTTCATCCTCAGTTGTATAGATATCCTTGGCTTTTCCCGAATAGATCAGTTGTTTTGACATTTTAAAGTTCGCCTTTCGTTTTACTTGAGCACATTCTACCACAAAAGCATGAAAAATTCAAGGTTTTTACGAATAAATAACGTTTTCCTATTTTAAGCGTAAAGAAAAACTGCAAGATGAACTCTTCTTACAGTTTTAAAATCATTTATCCTTTGAAAAACACGAATATTACCCTTTATTCAAAAATTGATCCCAAAAATAACGGAGGTAGCTTTTCTTTCCTGTAATCATCTGTAGGCGGCCTTCTAAACCATAACGAAGTTTTTCAGCCTGCTCTGAAGTTAAATTAGTCTCCGCTTCAATTTTAAAGAAATTTCCTTGTTCAGTCTTTGTAGCTGTCGCATCAATACTTGTAATCATGGAATCCAGGAAAATTTGATTCTTGGCATCATTAGTCGTTGTATAACGGACAGAGTCCCCAATCTTGACTCTAGCAACATCTTTTGAACTGAGATAGGCTGTGAGTTTGGTTTTTCCTTCTTTTTCCAAGGATGGGTAGAGTTGGGCTAGCAGGGTTCCTTCTGCGACCATCGTAGATTCACTAGTCTCAGGATTGAGGTGAAGCACCCCATCCTCACTTGCTGTAATCTTCCCTTTATCTAGGAGACCTCCCTGTACCTTCTTACCCGATTCCGCCTCCAAAATTTTCTGATCTAGAAGAGTTAATTCCTGACCGACTTTAACTAAGTGCTGAGACTTGAGTGATTCCAGTTGACTATCCAGTCCCGTTGCGTGGGCCTGTTGAGCTCCAGATCCCGCATACTGCACACGATACGTAGCTAGACTAGACTCTAGCTGGGCAATTTGTGCATCCACTTGCGCAATAACTTGCGATTTAGCTTGCGGATCTTCTTCACCTTGGTTTTTATAGGTCTGGTAAAAAGAGTAGGCTGGATTCTGACTATCCAGTTGAGCTCCGGTTTCAATCGCTGACTTTGCTGTTTTGTAATCTCGAATTTTATCTTGTGTTTGGCTGATAAGATTGCCAATCTCGGCCTGGCTCTGACTTGCTGCCGCATTCTGCGAGGAGATGTTGGCATTTTGCTGCGAAACATTGCTCCTAAGACTACTAGCTTGGCTGAGATAGTCTCGAAACATCTCCTGATAACCAAACTTATCCGCCTCTGGGAATTGATCACTCCCCTCTTTCAAACTGGATTGCAAATATCCCAACTGCTTTTTTTGATCCTTTAGCATCTCCAATTGACTGGCATATGCCTCAACCTGGACAGCCTCCGCCCCTTGCTGGTACTGAACGAGCAGATCTCCTTGCTTGACCAACTTGTTTTCTTCCAGATAATTGGCCACAATGCGTTGATTGCTAGTCGACTGGATATTGGCAATGATCCGACTAGGTTCGACAGTTGCTCTGGTAGACAAACTAATCTCCTTCTCTGCAAAAACTGCAAATCCCAGTAAAAACATGAACAGAAGTGACATAGGTAAAATCACCCGACTGGAAAAATTATGATAACGACGATTATAAAACTCCGCACTTTCTAAAAATTCTGGTTTCATCTTCTCCTCTTTCTAGCTATTCACCAAATGAGCGTAAAAGCCATCCTGTGCAAGCAAGCCTGCATGGGTGCCCTCTTCGACAATCTTGCCCTGATTCAGAACAACAACCTTTTCTGTTCGCTCAGCGATGGTCAAACGGTGGGCGATGAAAATCAAGGTCTTATCTAAAGCCATGAGATTATCCACGATCCGCTTCTCTGTCAAAATATCCAAACTGCTAGTCGCCTCGTCCAAGATCAAGACAGGTGCATCCGTCAAGAGAGCACGCGCCAGAGCGATTCTCTGCCGTTGCCCACCAGAAATTCCAGCCCCATCCGAAGTCAATTCTGTCTGATAATTCAGAGGCATGCGCTCAATATCCTCCCGAATCTCTGCCAACTCGACTGCTCGTAAGATATCTTCCTGAGTCGTCCCCTCCTTGGCTCCAAGGAGAAGATTCTCCAAAATCGTTCCGTTAAAGACATAGGGCTGTTGAGGCAGGTAGTTGATATACTGGCGCAGGGCCTTTTTATCAATCTGATTAAGATTGACACCACCCAGACTAATCTCTCCCTGACTTGGGTCGTAAAAATTAACCATCATCTTGGCTAAGGTGGTCTTACCCGAACCTGAAATCCCCACAAAAGCCATCTTAGACCCTTGTGGAATGGTCAAATTGATATCCGATAAGACATCACGCCCATAGCCATACTTATAGTGAACTTGTTTAAAGGTCATATCCCCTTTCATCATGCTCAAATCTTCGACTGTTTTCTGCTCCTCAAACTCCGAAGCTACTAGATAAACCTCATTTAAGCGATTATTGGCAACCTGCGCTGTCTGAAGTTTGGTTTGTAGGTTAATGATATTTTCCAAAGGATTGGTAAAGTAAACAAGCAAAGTATTATAGGTAATCAGCTGGCCCAAACTCATTTTCCCGTCCATAACAAGAATGGCTCCTAGCCAGAGAACGGCAACATTGAGCAGGAGCTGGGCAACTTTTTTCAGAGCCTTTTGCTGGCTTTCTGCCCGACTATAGGTAAAGGATTTTTTCAGATAAGCTACAAATTCCTTGTCAATCTTTTGATAGCGCGAACTTTCACTGGTCAAAGACTTAATGGTCTCAATACCGTTGATGTCCTCGATGATAGAGGAAGACAGAACCGCATTGGCTTCCATGGTATCCCGATTCATCTTTTCAAACGGCTTCATAAAGGCAAAGATAATCACTGTATAGATGGGAAGCGCAAGTAGACTAATGAAAAAGAGCGTCATATTTTGTGAAAACAAGACCAGCGAGATAATCAAAATCGTCGACACATCTAGGAAAATCGACAGAATGGTCGACGCCAGCGCATCGATGATACTATTGGCATCTGTAAAACGAGACACGATTTCTCCTGTCCTGCGTGTCGCAAAAAAGGACATTGGCAGGTGAAAAACATGCTTGATGTAGGACAAAATCACGTCAATCGATAAGCGTTGCCCAAGTATCAGTAGGAGATATTCCTGGGCATAAGACAAAATCTGCTGGAGGATATAGACGATGACCAGCCCAATAGAGATGATGCCCAGTGTCGAGCGCATCTGGTCTGGTACGTAACTATCAATGATGGACTGAAGATAGTAGGAACCCACGATATTGATCAAGGTCACCAAGAGTGTCGCTAGGACGATATTGGTAATCAAGCCCCGCTGTTTGAGCAAAATTGGCAAGAAGGATAGGAGCCCCTGTTTTTTCTCCTTATGGGGTTTATAGTCTGGAGACGGAGCCATAAAGAGACTGACTCCTGTCCATTCTTGCGCAAATCGCTCACGGGAAATCTTGGTCAGCTTGACACCAGGATCCGGATCAGCGATATGAATATGCTTTTTATCCTGACCTATCACCACATAGTAGTGGAGCAACTTCCCTTCCTTGAGCACATGAGCCACAAAAGGAAAGGTCAAATCTGGCAAATCAAAGAGCGTCATATCCGCCTTGATAGCCCGCGTCTCAAATCCAATCTCCTCTGCCACCTTTACAAGTCCCAAAGCGGTCGTCCCATCCATGGTCGTCTTGGCTAACTCTCGTAGATGAGCCAAGGAGTAATAACTACCGTAGTAGCCAAATACCATGGCCAAGGAAGCCACGCCACAATCCATTTGATCCACCTGGGGACGATAGTACCTTTTCCTAAATTTCATATCCTTCTCCTTTTTCTAATAATCTCTTAAAAACTTTGTAAGATTATTTTAACCAAACGAAGAAGAAATAAGGGAATTATTTCTGAAAAAACAATATCCTCACCTGAACAGCACTTTTTGCCAAAGAAAATAGGCAGAACAAGCGTCCTGCCTAAAATATCCAATTACACAGATTTCTTACCTTTCCCACTTCTTTTGTGAATGGTGTATAAAACGATAAACGCAAACACCGGGGGTACCATATAACTATTTTCACTCATTGTTAGCTGAAATCCTAAAATTGCTAGTATCCCAAAGATGAAAATAGGAAAATAAATACAAGAATAGATTTTAAAATCTTAGTCATTTTCGTCCTCATTGCCTTCTTTAGCCGTTATTTTCTGGATAGTATGGTATTTTACCGCTATGTAAATGATTAAAAGAAGTAGGGGATAAGAGAACAAGTCTGAAACTTCCATGAAATTTACACTATACTTTCCTGGTAATAGCTTATAGTCCATTAAAACTTGAAGGATAGAAAGTACAATACGTACTAGTAGAAGCCCCCTAATAACATCACTTCTTTTTTAACACACAGACACCTTCCTCACTAAATGCAGATTATGGTTCATTGGTCTAACACTCCAAGATTGCTTTTATGCTGGAGCTACAGAAATCAGACTCATGTTATCATCGTTTGTTATCTTTTTCTTCACTTCTATAAAGTAAGATAAAGGTCATCAAGAATAATGAAATCGTAGGCATATCAAAATATTCAAACCATGTAGGTAGATTTATTTTGTTTACATCAGCCACGATTCTAATAATTAGATAAGCTATCGAGCTAAATAATACAGTGGTCTCTAGCCAAGCTTTTTCTAGTAATTGAACAACTCTCATCCCAAACTCCAATCTGACGGTCAATCAATTTCCAATCGTACTTTCTTTTGTTTTGTACTTGTATCCTAGATAAAACAGACCAAGTAGAATTGGATAGGTTTCTGGATAAAACAAGGTATTGATCGGATTTTTCATAATCAAATACGTTGCAATGTAGATAATGAGTGATACGGTAAAATATCCCTCAGCAAATCCTAATAAGAATTTTTTCATGATAGACTCCTATTTACCTGAAAAGAGTGCTCGAGTTGTTAAAATAGCTCCACCTGTATATACAAAACCTTTTACAAAACCGACTGCCACAGGGATAAGAAGGGGAAAGGCTCCCCCTTGAATTTCCTGCAAGTCCGTATCAGTCATTATTTCAAATTTTAAAATAGATTTTTCCATATCATCTCCTCCTTCTATTACCATCTGCTCGTCACATAATTATAACCTGCAATTCCTGCTGCAGTAATTCCACCAGCAATTTTAGCTGCTGTCACAGGATTAGCAATCATCCAAGCTACAATCGGCCATACTCCCCCATCCACATCCATCAACTCTTCTTCTGTAAGAGCTACAAAGTTCTGTTCCATTTTGTCAAAATTTGTCATCTTTTTCTCCTTTATTTTTATTTTTTGTTTTACGACTTCTAGATCTTAAACCATTTTAAAAACCAGATTGGAAAAATAATTGAAATCATTTTTCTCCTTCTTGTTCTTCTCACTTATCTATTTGAGAAATGATTTAAAATGAACAGGTAAATTTCATTTATTTCAAATACCATTTGATAAACCATGGCAATAAGATTGGTAAATACATCGCGTAGTCTCCTTTCTTTTCTTCTCACCTATCTATTCGAAAAACAATTCGAAAATGAACAACTCATTCATTTTTATTTTAAAAACCACTTGATTAACCATGGATACAAGATTGGCATGTACATAAACGTTCCTCCTTTTTCTTTCTCATCTCTTTATTCGCAATTTCTACTAAAAGTTTCTCTTTTTTCTGCAAACAAAAAAACAACATGACTTGCATGTTGCTTATGGCTATTTTTTACCTTTAATAATCGCTACCACATCCGCTACACTTTGAAGTTGGTCGATTTCCTCATCAGTGATTTCGATACCAAATTCATCTTCTAGTGTCAAGACAAACTCCATCAAGTCCACTGAGTCAGCATCCAAATCGTCTTTCAAACTCAAGGCCTCTGTGACAACAAAGTCTTCTCCCTGTCGCTCTTGGATAATGGCTACAATACGGTCAAAAATTTCTTTTTCTGTCATCTTTTTATTCTCCTGAAAATTCACGCGCAGTCTGGGCAACTACGTCTGTTTCTAGCATGGTACGAATCTGACGAATCGTACTGTACACAGCCTTGGCATCACTTGAGCCATGGGTCTTAACAACAGGTGCTTTGACACCAAACAAGACTGCCCCTCCTACATCTGAATAGTTGAGCTGCTTTTTCAAACCTTTAAGGCTATCCTTGAGAAGGAGAGCACCAAGTTTTGCTCGAAACCCACCACCTGTAATAGCGTTTTTGAGCAGGCCCATGATCCCCATGGCTGTCCCTTCAATGGACTTGAGCACAGCGTTTCCCGTGAAACCATCTGTTACGACAACATCCGCAACGCCATTCATCAGATCACGTGCTTCCACGTTTCCGACAAAGTTCAAACTTTCATCAGCTATTAGCAAGTCGTATGTTTCCTTACGAAGCGGATCTCCCTTGCTGCTTTCTGTTCCGTTGTTGAGCAAACCAATACGTGGTTTTGCAATCCCACGAACATTCTTGGCATAGAAGGAACCTAGGACAGCATATTGATGCAGGTGTTGAGCTGTATTTTCTGCATTGGCTCCAAGGTCTAGCATATCAAACCCTTTACCATCAATGGTCGGCAAGGTCGACATGAGTCCAGGACGATCGATATTCTTGATACGACCCACGATGAAGAATCCTGCTGCCAACAAGGCACCTGTGTTGCCTGCAGATAGGACAGCGTCTGCTTCTCCCTCTTTAACAGCCTTAGCTGCCAATACCATGCTGGCATTTTTCTTCTTACGGATTGCTTTTGTCGGCTCATCATCTGAGTCAATTTTCTCATGCGTATGGATGATGCTAACGCGCTCTGTAGCTGTTAGATATTGCTTGATTTTAGCTTCATCTCCGTAAAGTTGAATCTCAATATCTGAAAAGTCAGCTAGGGCTTGATTGACACCCTCAACGATGGCTTGAGGTGCGTAATCGCCCCCCATAGCATCTACTGCGATTTTTTTCATTTGTCTTCCTCTTTTAGTAATTGTCCCCAGTCTGCTAGGGAATCGATAAATTTCTTTGATTTTAGGTGAATCCCGACGTACTCTTCGTAGAGTTGATCCATAAACTTGCGCAAGTCTTGCTTGATTTCGGACTTGAGCGAAATGGTTTCCAAGGTCTCAAAATCAATAGCTTGAAATTGATTGAGCAGATAAGGGATGTTGGGATTCAGATGGCAACGTTTCTCATCCTCATGATAATGGTCTGGACAGAGGCAGGCTCCATACTTGAAAGAAAAGTCAAAAGCCTGACCAACCCGATGACAAAAGACACACTCATTAAAGTTGAGGCTGATTCCAAATCGAGTCAAGATTTGAATTTCAAAAATATTGGTCAAAACCTGATAATCTATGCCTGCTTCCATCAACTCCAAAGTCTTTTGCAAAAAAGCAAACAAGGGAGCATCCTGCTGATTATCCTGCAAACTAGCATCTGCAAGAGCTACTACGTAGGTCGCATAGGCCATGACAAAGAGGTCACTATTAATCTTGGGAAAGGTCATCACCTCATGATAGTCCTCGATGTAGCTGAGCCCATCATCATTGATTCGCAAGAGAAATCGTGCCAACACCAAGGGCTGAATAACAGGAGCCAGTTTGGACTGACCAGCGTGTTTGACGAAAAACATGCGTTTGCCAGCCTGCTCTGTAAAAATCTTGACTAGCTTGTCATTCTCACGAAAGTTACGATTGTAGAGCACCAAGCCTTGACTTGTGATAGACTGAATCATGCTTCTCTCATGTACTCCTCAAGTCGTTTCATGGCCTCTCTGATCGTTTCCATGCTGGCTGCATAAGACAGACGCACATAGCCTTCTCCGTAACGCCCAAAGGCGGCACCAGGAATAAAGGCCACGGCTTTCTTCTGAGCAAAATCCTTCAAAAAAGCAAAGGAATCTTGATTGTAGCCCGCAGGAATTTTAGCAAAGATATAGAAGGCACCGTCTGGTTTGATAATCTCAAAACCAAGAGCAGTCATCTTTTCGATGATATAATCTCGACGCTGAATGTATTCCCTCTTCATAGGCTCCGCATCGTTTTTACCTGCTGTCAAAGCCTCCACCGCAGCATGTTGAGCCATGGTATTTGCGGCAGTTACCAAGTACTGGTGACTCTTAATCAACTGCGCTGTGAAAGCTGCAGGAGCGAAAATCAGACCCAAGCGCCAACCTGTCATAGCATGCGATTTAGACAAGCCATTGATAATAATAGCCTGGTCTCTCAGCATAGTTCCTAGAGACACATGAGCTTCCCCTGTATAGGTCAATTCTGAGTAAACCTCATCACAGACAACGAAAATCTCATACTTGCGTAAAACTTCTGCCAAGGCTTCCAACTGCTCCCTACTATAGGTAATTCCTGTCGGATTAGCCGGATAGTTGAGAATAACCGCTTTGAGCTTGTCACCTTGCTCCAAAATGGCCTTTTCCAACATCTCAGGAGTCAAGACAAAACCATTTTCAGTCGTGTCAATCTCGACAATCTCTGCCCCAACTAGATTGACAATCGGCTCATATCCTGGATAGGCAGGAGCTGGTAAGAGAACCTTGTCTCCCTCTTCCAAAATAGCTGTCAAAGTAGCAGATAAAGCCTCTGTCGCCCCAATTGTAACCAAGATTTCATTTTCAGGATTATAATCTAGCTGGTATTTTTCTTTTACAAAATCACTGGCTGCCTGGCGCAAGGTCAGTAAACCGCTCATACCTGTATAGTAGGACTGGTTCTGGTCAATGGCTCGCTTGGCTGCCTCCTTGACATGATCTGGCGTTGTAAAGTCAGGCTCTCCCAAGGTCAAACGCAGAACTCCAGGGATCTCTGAAATTGCCTGATCAAACTGACGAATCAAGGACACTTGAATCTTATCTAATTGTTTATTAAAGCGCTTGGTTAAGTCCATAGATACCCCCTTGCTTACAGAACATAGTACTATTATACTACAAAAGCTCCCTGACCGCAAAATCCATCTGAAACCTGTATTTTTCACTTTCTATTTTACTTTTTTTCTCTACAGGACTATAATAATAAGTGCTTATTTTCGGAGGTTTATATGTCATTTTTATCAAAAAATGGAGCAGGAATCTTGGCCTGCCTTCTCATTTCTATCGTATCTTGGTTCCTGGGAGGATTTTTCCCCGTCGTAGGTGCACCTGTCTTTGCAATTTTTGCTGGAATGCTCCTCCACCCTTGGCTCTCACCCTACAAACAACTAGATGCAGGTTTGACCTTTAGTTCCAAGAAATTGCTCCAGTATGCCGTTATCTTACTCGGTTTTGGTCTCAATATCTCGCAAGTCTTCGCGGTCGGGCAATCTTCGCTCCCTGTTATCCTCTCCACCATTTCGATTTCCTTGATTGTCGCCTACCTCTTCCAGCGCTTTTTTGCTTTGGATACTAAACTGGCTACTTTGATTGGAGTGGGGTCCTCGATCTGTGGTGGTTCTGCCATTGCTGCGACAGCACCCGTTATCCATGCCAAGGAAAAAGAAGTTGCCCAAGCCATTTCCGTTATCTTTTTCTTCAATGTCTTAGCGGCGCTTATCTTTCCAACTCTAGGAACCTGGCTTCACCTATCTAATGACGGCTTTGCTCTCTTTGCAGGAACTGCGGTCAATGATACTTCTTCTGTAACGGCCACAGCTAGTGCTTGGGACAGTCTTTACCAGACCAATACCCTCGAGTCTGCAACCATTGTGAAACTCACACGCACCCTTGCCATTATTCCTATCACGCTCTTTCTCTCCTACCGACAAAGTCGCCAGCAAAAAAACAGTCAAGATTTCCAACTAAAAAAAGTCTTCCCACTTTTTATCCTTTATTTCATCCTAGCCTCTCTCTTAACGACTCTTCTCACCTCTCTCGGTGTGTCTAGCAGCTTCTTTACCCCTCTCAAACAACTCTCCAAATTCCTCATTATCATGGCTATGAGTGCCATCGGTCTCAAAACCAATCTGATTGGCATGGTTAGATCCAGTGGCAAATCTATTGTCCTTGGAGCCCTTTGCTGGATTGCCATCATCCTCACCAGTCTAGGCATGCAGGCATTGATTGGTACTTTATAACACAAAAGGTAGCCCATGGCTACCTTTTATTGTTCAAGAATTAAGCGTGTATGTTCTCTCTTGATACAGCGATTCATTACGATGTCGTCGCATCCTCCAGCACGCAAGATTTCTTCCGCTTCTAGGCTTTCAAGTCCCAGTTGTGCCCAAAAAATCTTGGCATCAGCCTTGAGAAAATCACGCGCCACATCTGGCAGAAACTCGCTGCGACGGTAAACATTGACAATATCTACAGGAAAAGGAATCTCAGCTAGATTCGCATAAGCCTTTTCTCCCAAAATTTCACCACCTGCAGCCTTGGGATTAACTGGAATGATTTTATAGCCTCGAGCCTGCATTTCCTTGGTCACTCGATTGCTGGTTGTCTCCTCACGGTCGGACAAGCCCACCACTGCTAACGTTTTACTGGTTGCCAGATACTGACGGACCACTCCATCACTTGGATTGATAAATTCTTGGCTCATAGAAATCCTCCTTTTTCATCAGTATAGCATATTTTGAAAAGGCTTGCAGATTTTGACTACAAAAAATCTCCTAGCAAGAAAAGAAACTTGCTAGGAGTTCTGTCTACTTCAAGTGAAAGATTAAATCTTTTTCTCAATACTAAACAAAGGAGAAAGAGGGCGTTTTTCATGGATACGCACGATGGCATCTCCTAGAAGGTGGGCGATAGAGATTTGTTCAATCTTATCAATCAAACGCTCTTCTGGTAGGTAGATAGTATCCAAAACAACCAATTTCTTAATAGCTGATTTTTGGATATTGTCCATAGCCGGTCCTGAAAGAACTGGGTGAGTACAGCTTGCGTAAACTTCAACAGCACCTGCTTCAGCAAGAGCATCCGCTGCATGGCAAATGGTTCCAGCTGTATCGATCATATCGTCAATCAAGATACAAGTCTTACCTTCTACCTTACCGATAATGTTCATCACTTCGCTGGTATTCATCTTGTCTACACTACGACGTTTGTCAATAATCGCAATCGGAGTTTTCAAAAACTCTGCCAATTTACGAGCACGAGTCACCCCACCATGGTCTGGGCTGACAACCACGTAGTCAGAGCCAACCATGCCACGACGTTCAAAATAGTCCGCAATCAATGGAGCACCCATCAAGTGATCTACAGGAATATCAAAGAATCCCTGAATCTGTGCAGCATGCAAATCAATCGTCAACAAACGATCCACTCCAGCCACTTCCAGCATGTTAGCAACAAGTTTTGAAGTGATTGGCTCACGCGCGCGCGCCTTTCTATCCTGACGTGCATATCCATAGTAAGGCATGACAACGTTGACAGATTCTGCACTGGCACGCTTCAAGGCATCTACCATGATCAAAATTTCGAGCAGATTGTCATTTACAGGTGAGCTCGTTGATTGTAGGATAAAGACGTGTTTTCCACGGATTGATTCTTCAATGTTAACCTGAATCTCCCCATCTGAAAATTGGCGAACACTTGATTTCCCCAACTCTATCCCAATTTCTTGCGCCACACGCTCTGCCAATTCTCTATTAGAAGAAAGGGCAAACAGCTTTAAATCAGAAAAAGACATGATTTCCTCCGGTATTTATGTATCGCTTGTTTTTTACACAACATTTTCCATCTACCATTGTAGCGCTTTTTCCTTTATTTTTCAATCAAAAATAAAACAAGAGTAAACATTTATACCCTTGTTTTATACTATTTTATATTGGCTATATTAAAACTAAAAATCCTACATTTTAACAATCGATTTTATGCTAGGATGAGATTTTTCCAAGACAAAGTTAGTATACTTCTCTCATACTTCCTGTATCCACATCATAGACAGCACCTGAAATAACCACATCATCAGGAATCAGTGGAGATTCTCGAAGTAACTGCATATCCTCTCTCACACTCTCTTCAACATCCTGAAATGGTAAAAAATCTTGATCAGATACATCAACTCCGAGCTCGCGTTTCAAATGTTCATGAAAACTTTCATTTTCAAAGGTCTGAGCACCACAGTCTGTATGGTGCAATACCACGATTTCTCTTGTCCCCATTTGTTGCTGGGAAATCACCAGCGAACGAATCATGTCCTCAGTTACTCGACCACCCGCATTCCGCAAGATATGAGCATCCCCAAGGGCCAAACCTAGAGCTTGCGCAACGTGTAGACGTGAGTCCATACAGGTCACGATAGCTACTCTGGTTTTGGGTTTAAGTGGTAGATTTAACTGCCCATGTAGGGCAACATAAGCCTGATTGGCTTGCATAAACTGTTCAAAATACGACACGATTTCCCCCTTAAAAATTTGATAATCAAATATTTCTCCTATCTTATCATTTTTAAGAGGATTTGTCACGGATTATGCAAAGACCTTTTTCAAAACTTCCTGAATCGTTGTCACACCAATGACCTCAATTTCCTTGGGTGGAGTGATTCCTGTCAAGGAATTCTTGGGTACATAAATCTTGGTAAAGCCCAGTTTTGCCGCTTCATTTATACGTTGTTCGATACGATTCACGCGCCGAATTTCTCCAGTCAAGCCCAATTCTCCCACAAAACATTCCTGAGGATTGGTAGGCTTGTCCTTGTAACTAGAAGCAATAGCCACTGCAACGGCTAAGTCAATGGCAGGCTCATCCAATTTCACACCACCAGCAGATTTGAGATAGGCATCCTGATTTTGCAAGAGAAGCCCTGCACGCTTTTCCAAAACAGCCATAATCAGACTCGCACGATTGAAATCAAGACCTGTCGTCGTACGCTTGGCATTTCCAAACATGGTCGGTGTCACCAAAGCCTGAACCTCCGCCAAAATCGGACGGGTCCCTTCCATGGTCACAACGATTGACGAGCCAGTCGCTCCATCCAAACGCTCTTCTAGGAAAACTTGACTCGGATTGAGCACCTCAACCAATCCGCCCGACTGCATCTCAAAAATCCCAATCTCATTAGTGGAGCCAAAACGGTTTTTGACTGCTCTCAAGATACGAAAGGTATGGTGACGTTCCCCTTCAAAGTAAAGTACCGTATCCACCATATGCTCCAACATACGAGGACCAGCCAGAGTGCCCTCCTTGGTCACATGACCTACGATAAATATGGCAATGTTATTGGTTTTGGCCAGCTGCATAAGTTCAGCCGTCACCTCACGCACTTGAGAAACAGATCCCTGCACCCCTGAAATCTCAGGAGACATAATAGTCTGGATGGAGTCGATAATGAGAAAGTCTGGTTGGATGCGCTCCACCTCAGCTCGAACACTCTGCATATTGGTCTCTGCATAGAGATAAAACTCGCTATCAATATCACCCAAACGCTCTGCTCGTAACTTAATCTGCTGGGCAGACTCCTCCCCACTGACATAGAGAACAGTCCCTACTTGAGACAATTGGGTTGAAACTTGTAGGAGAAGGGTTGATTTCCCGATTCCTGGATCCCCACCGATAAGGACGAGACTCCCTGGTACCACTCCACCTCCAAGTACACGGTTGAATTCCTCCATCTCCGTCTTGGTTCGATTGACATTAATGGAAGTCACCTCAGCCAGTTTCATAGGCTTGGTTTTTTCACCTGTCAAGGACACACGCGCATTCTTGACCTCTGCAACCTCGATTTCTTCTATAAAAGAAGACCAAGACCCACAGTTGGGACAACGTCCTAGATACTTAGGTGAATTATATTCACAATTTTGACACACAAATGTCGCTTTTTTCTTTGCGATAATAAACCTCTTTCTAAATTTCTACCTCACACTCAATCACTTGGCAAAAATCAATCTTCTCGTCTGGTACAAATTGGCGCATGAGCATTCGATGAGCGACAACTAGCACTGTCTGGTAGTCTCGGTACTTTATCATAGTTTCCAAAAAACGCGCCTTCATCTCTTCAGCTGTCTCATATTGAATAGGACTATTAGGAAGCAACTCCCCCTTGTTTTCTAAAAACAGAGTACGTGCTTTTTCAAAATTCTCTATACCTGTTTCATAGACCTGCCATTCATGCAATAAGGGTTCTACTCTCAAAGGAAGATCCGTAGCACGAACCACATAAGATGCAGTTTCTAAAGCCCTAGTTACTGCAGATGAAGCAATCACCTCTGCTGTACTCAGTAGAGGATTTCGACAAAGTTCTTTAGCCTGCAGTCTTCCTTCCTCAGATAAGGGAGCGAGGTCCATCCCAAAACCTGTATAAGAACGGTTTTCTAGTTCACGATAATCCGGTTCTCCATGACGTACAAATATAATTTTCATCTTAGTGCCCTGTCGATCCAAATCCACCAGTCCGCACGCCGTCTGCCTCATCTCCGTCTGCGATTAAAAATGGTGCAAAGACAGCCTGAACCACACGTTCCCCAACTTCAAGAACCACTTCCTGATCAGTAATGTTTTTCATCTGCGCAAAGATATGTCCCTCATTTCCAGGATTTCCATAATAATCCCCATCAATGACCCCAACTGAGTTAATCAAGACCAAGCCCTTCTTACGAGGGTTTGATGAACGATCATAGAGATAGAGCACTTCTGTTGGCTGCATATAAGCCTTGACTCCTGTTGGGACGAGAACAATCTCTCCTGGAGCAATCACAGTGCGTTCCGCAACCTTTAAATCATAACCAGCTGCATGGGCTGTCTCACGCTTAGGGAGCAAATTTTCATCTGTAAAACTCGAAACCAATTCAAAACCACGAATTTTCATATTTTTCTCTTTTCTATTATCATTTATTCTAGGCTATTTTATCTTATTTATTCGAAAAAAGCACGAAAAAAGAGCACACAAACAGTTATAGGCGATACGATAATTTACACTGTTTCACAATACATTGAAATTTAGAGCTTTAAAGCGAGAGCAAAGTTGACTTTTTACATCGTTTTACAGACATTTACGACATTTTTGCCCCTTTTTTGCCCCTTATAAAACAAAAAAAGCCCGCAAGCCTGAGCCTGCGGGTCGTTAAGAAGAAAGATTCTCCTTTCTTTATTTTGTAGTAACAATTAGTCCATCAGGTATTCGCCGTTCTCTTCTTTGAGATGGTATAGTTTGTCCTTGTATTGAACCCAGCCAGTGACCATTGCTCCTGAAGCATCAAGATAGTACCATTTACCATTCACAAGCACCCAACCAACGGCCATTGCGCCGTTTTCTTTGAGGTAGTACCATTTGCCATCATCCTTCAACCAGCGAGAAGCTATTGAATAACCTCTCTCGTTGAAGTAATACCAGATACCATCAATCTTTTCCCACTCTTCTTTTGGATAAGATCCATCGGGGTATTCATACCACCATCCAGTATCATTTCTTTTCCATTTGGGCTTAGCTTCTTCATCATCTAATAAAACAATATTCTTGTCGTACGGATTTGAAGAGTATTGCCACCATCTAATCCCGTCCATGGATGGAAAATATTCAAAATCAGCATTTCCATCATTTAACCCATAGCCAGCGATCCAAAGGCTGTTTGGGAATTTCGCAAGAATCTGCTCATAATAGATATTATTGAGCGTGAATGGCTTGTAGCTGTAATAGATTGGCTCATAGCCATTTTCTTTGAGAATTTCCATAAAGCGAATACAAGCATCTGTGTTTGCCTGTTTATCTCCACTAGCGTGATCTTCGTAGTCAAGACACAAGTATTTTACTTTTTGAGGCACATTGTCAAGGAAGTAGCGTGCCTCTCGCTCAGCTTCTTCGATGTCACCGCCAAACCATGCGAAATGATAAAATCCAATAGGATTGGATTGCTCAAGTTGAGCAGACAGGCAAGGGTTTAGGTAGTTTGTACTCTCTGAAACCTTTATGATGGTATTTTGTGTGCCCATATCAGCCAAAATACCTGTAATATCGTATCCATTGTGGCTAGATACGTCGATGAATAAGTCGTTTTTTTTCACTTGTTTATTTTCCTTTCCATGCATCATTCATTTGCTTGACCGCTGACTCGACAAATGTGTCAAGGTCTTTGTCAGTCATGCTGATGTTATATTTGGCAAGCTCAGCACGGATTTTAGTTCGTGCTTGTTCGAGCTTCTCTTCGCCTTTATATCCAGTTTCAGAAGCGACCTGCTCCACTGCATTGACCGCATTTTTAGCAAGGATTTCAACAATCTTAATAGTCTTTTCTCCACCTTTTTTAATGAGGAAATCCTTAATCGATTTGACTGCGATTCCAGCCAAAATTACAAGAATGCTGATTGCTCCGCTTGCGATAATTTCATTGATTTGTTGCATGTGTGTTTTCCTCCGCAATTTCTAAATTTAAGTATTTGTTAAACAGGGCATCAATACGCCCATTCCCACCTAACTTCTTGTAGCTAGAGTGCATTTTGTGAACGATATCCGATTCATGAACCGTTGTATAACCACGCTTCAGAGCGGCCGTGATGTCACGCTCAAGTCTCAGATACATTGTTGCCAGATGTGCTTCATCATGCACAGCTAACTTGTTGTTGATTTCAGTTATATTTTGCTTGTTCTCCTCACCGATTGCATGAATAGTGCTCAATTCGCCCTTCAGCTCCTTGAATTGTTCCTGGTTGAGGTGACCTGCTTTACTGGCTCTCATCCCAAACCAACCAGTAGCGACAACTCCGATTGTAGGAGCTAGCTGAGTGATCGCATGTATCATTTTCTCAATTATTTCAGACCATGACATAAAATCCCCCTCTAATCAATCCGTGGCATGACCACAGTCAACACACCTTGCTGAAGCATATCAGATAGTGACTGTTCTTTCCAAGTGTAGCCCTCTGTAGCCTGCATCTGGAATTTAAAGATAGTCTTGGTTCCACTCGGCCATTTTGGATTCGTATCAAACGGATAAGGCATAGCCACGATGTCACCATTTGCATAGCGAGTGCTCTTGACAAGTGGCTTAATAAACCCAGCAACCTTGTTGTAAGCATGAGTAGGCATGCCTCCGTTTTGAGAAATAGCCAGAGCGATCAGAACCTCAGTGATAGATGATACCGTGTCAAGATTTTCCTTATTCTCTACGGCCGCTTGCTCTACCTTAGTTGCCATTTCCTTATTTTGCTTGAGCTGCTCATCTACCTTGTTGAATTTTTCGGTTTCTGCTCTGCTTGGGAAATTCTCCTGATAGAGAGCTTCCAAGGCTAACGCAAAAAGCTCAGTATTTGACAAACCGATTTTGTCAGCCGGTAGCAAGATAGGTACGATAGCACCGTTTGAATTAACAAGTGTGACCTTTGTAGCGGATGCTGTTCCGCTTGCGTCAAATTCTTGGGATTTTGTCCCATATTCTAATTTCATACTTCCTCCTTAAATTTTGAATGATACGTTGTCAAAGTTGAGCCATGTAGCGTCAACGTTCCCCTTGACGACTACGTTACCTCCTGGATAAATCCCGACAACGGCAGGGCCATAGTCATTGTTTAAAGCGGTTTTGAATAGCGTTGTGGATGGTCTGAAATTTTCAGGCAAAGTAAAGATAATTGACTCACGGGTAGTCTTTCCGCCTTTACAAGTCCCTTTTAAATAAACAATCCCGTCGAACGTTTTTGAAAACTGCACTTTTTCATACTCAGGATGATGGTTCCATCCATTTTGTAAAACGGCATTTTGCCAAGGTGGGCTCTGAATGTCATCTTTGGTAGCAATCTCTTTCCATTGCGTTGGAGACCATTTATTGGCATTGTTATAGGTTCTAAAGAAAAACCTATTCGATGTTATCCCTGTGAAAAATTGCACGCCTTTCCAACTGTCAAGCCAATAGTTTTGAAATAGTCCCCAATCGTTGCCAGTAGGGTTATCTGCGTACTTTCCATTTCTCCAACCAAACTCAGTTCCTTGCTTACTCCAAATATCATCCCATTGAGCGCTACCTCTACTTAAGCCACCATAAGCATTAGTCAGCTGATACTGCTGAATTGGCTTGTTATTCGAGTAGATATCGCCTAGAACATCTAATGAGCCTGGTTTCCCAAATTCTGCAACCTTACCGATGCCTACACGTCCGTTCTTATCATAGGACATTACTACGCTTTCAGTTGCTACTGTTGTAGAAAATTCAACGTTTGTAAACTTGTCCTCAAGCTTACCAATAATCACAAAGGATTTATTCGATGGATAATTCCCCGCCATGTTAGCAGCTGAATTAGTCAATGTATGAATACTTGTAAAATTACCAGATGCACTCCCATTATCATCCGTGAAATTCTCATTACCTATCTGAGCAACTTTGAAAGTTAAGGACATTACATTCCTTTGCTTTCCTGACTGCATTATAGGGGCTATTCGGGCATTTCTTAACACTTGCAATGTATTTGGATTTCCTCTAGTTCTAAGTGCAGAGAAGCTAAAGGAGGGGGCATAATACTCAATCACGTTGATAGTAATATCTTTAGTATCTGATTGTTTACCCCGACTATCGACAACATAAGCTCGAATGGTTGCCAAACCGCTAAAGTTCATGATACCAAAGCTACCACCGTTTTTAGTTACGACCATTTTTTTATTAACAATTTCAGCTCGATATCCTGTAATAATAGATCCATAGGCGCCAGACGCATTGTTAAAGTTCACTTGTATATCTGAAATGATTTGTAAAAAGTCATTTCCACTCAAAAGCCGTCTTGCGACCGTATTCATGTCAGTTAATGAAAGACCTGTGAAGGTAGGCTTTACACTGTCTGGGATTTTAAAGTACCATCCATTAGAATACACGTCGCTACCGATTTGAGTAGTGCCATTATATGTTCGAACACAGATATCCATTAGCCCCGAACTAGATTTAGGTAAGTGTCGAGCAAGATCTAAAGACGGGGTAAAGGATACACTTGTCCCATGGTTCTTACCTAAATCTATCCAGTCACTTCCAAAAACTCGGTACCAAACTTGGTGAGTGAATGCACTTGCTTTTCTGTCGATTCGTATAGTATGACGAGAGCCTAGATTTCTATCTCCGTCTAGACCAGCAACCGCACTAGAACGAGGCAAGCTGGATAACGTATACTTAGTCGAGATAGTAATATTTCCGTGAACTCCGTTATTCGGGTCAAAAGAAGCCCAAACTGAAAAAGTCTTAGTCCCGTCACTATTATGAGGAACAGTGACTTCTCCACTTGCGAGCGTTACCTCTTCTCCGGACGTATCGTAATCCGGGTGACTGCTATGAACACTTGCGCCATTTAACCAGACAGAAAGGTTACTGATATTTCCATAAGTCCATGTTCTATAAGCTCCATCGCGGTCGATAGTAGCCCGCCACCTTACTTTCGAAGAGTTATTAGTAATGTCCTGACTAACTTGTTCGACGTAAAGGTTCAAATGCAATGGGCCACTAGAATTGATAAATTTAGTCATTTTCCTCTTTTTAACCTCCTACATATCGAATAACATTCACATCTTTGTCAAGATAATACTGTTCTGTTCTAAAGCGTCCGATTTGAACTGACGCGGTGAAAATACCGTTGTCGATATGAATCACACCTTGCGAAATATACATTACTTCCTTACCTGCAGAAAACATAGAAATCCTATCATGACTGACTTTGATTGATGAACTAGCATCGTTCTTTCCAATGATGAGCCCCTCATTTGAAGCGCTCATATAGGTATCGATGAACTTTTTCATCTCTTTCAAGCCACCAAATTCTATTGATAAAAACTCAATTCTTCTGCCCGCTTCGATTAAATCAGATTCAGATTTTTTTTGGCTTTCTGCATTTGATTTTACAAAAGCATTATAGGCTTTTTCTAAATCGCTGAACTGATCCATTGTCGCTTTAGCTTTTAGCTCTATGTCATGAAGTTGAGCTTTTTCAGCTAGAGCATTTAATTGATCTTGAGTCAATCTTTGGTCAGCTTTAGAGTTGATAGTCTCTTGCACGTCTTCGTCTGATAATCTAAAATCAGTCATTACATTGCCAATTTCAAGCTGAACATCTGTAACATACAGATTAACAATCTTGTCATATCCGACATAGAGCATGACTGTTATTTCGTCAAAAGGTATATTGTGCTTTGCTGAGATAGAAAAACGCTGATACTTGTCAGTGATTTGGGAAGCAGGTATATCAAGCCATGATTGTCTGGCTATGACACCATCTTTTATGAAATGTATCCCAATGTGAGCTTCTTGAGGCGCTCCATCTTTCGCAAACAAAGCCGAAACAGTGACTGGAGTGTCTGCCGGTTGAGGCAATGAAACCTTTTGATATATCCCTTTCCAGCGAGGGATGGTCGTGTCATTCTCGCTAAACATATGCAAGCCTGACCTGCCTTTATTAGATACAGAGTGAGTAAAGTTATAAGCCAATCCATTGACAGATGCCTTAGTCCACTTTCTTTCTCCAGATAGAAATGAGGCGTTTCTGATATAATTTTTAGCTCCGATACTCACATTATCAAAGAGAGCTGTCCACTTGTACCTTGTAGGGTCTTGACTGTCTGCCTCAGTGAAATCAGTGTAAGTACCTAAATAGCGCTTATTTGTGCTATCTGTTGTACTAAAACCATCACGACCGTCAGCAGAATTAGCCCAAGCTCTATGCAAGTATGGAGTGCGTCCGTCAGCTCCAGTTTTTCCTGGGATACCTTGGTCGCCTTTCGGGCCTTGCAAACCTTGGACACCAGGTACCCCCTGTTGCCCACGTTCCCCTTGAGGTCCAGGAGTCAGTTCAATTTTTTTTAGATCTTCTTTCGTCGCTACATCTTGAGCATTGATAGTGAGCTTATCAATGTTCATCACAACTTTGCCGTCACGTACGGAAACAATCTCTTGCAAACCATTCATGATTCGCAAACGTGCTAAATCCAGATCTCCAGCAGTTATATTTTTGGCATTTAACGTAATGTAATTACCAATTGCTGCAGAAACTTTTTTTGCTAGCAATTCATCAGTGGTTATCGTATTGACAATTTCTCCGACATTAGCGCTGTCTGCCTTTTTAACCCATGAACCTTCTACACGTTCCCACATTTCAACATAGCCACCATTAGGTTTAAACCATATATCTCCATTTTTTGGTTTGGTAGGGCTTGATGTATCAAGGTACATACTACCTTGTTTAGTGATAAGTTCGTCCAAATACTCTATTTGACGTTGCATTGACCCCTTATATTTATAAGTACCTTGTGCAACTCCAGCAGCATTTCCACTACTATGGGCAGATAAACCACCATCAAACGAAAGTTTGTAGGACAGCATTGGAATATCAAAATAGATATTTTCATCCCAGTGTACTGTAACCCAGTCACCGGATTCCATGGCCATATCACCACGCCAGGACAATGTATATGGATAAAAGTTAAAATCACGGTATTCATTGAAGACACGATCCAGAATTTCTTGTGTAACCCATGGATTTTTTAACTTCATGATATTACCTGTGGACAATCCTGATTTATACACAACCTTATCAGCAGACTTACACTCAATACCTTTCAACCTGTAAGGTATCTCGTCACGTTCTAATCCACCTGGCTTATACATATCTTTTGTGATATGTCTTGATGTTGTCTTTAGCTTGATAAAATCAAGCTTCCCATTACGATTAAATCTGACGAAGCTTCCTGATAATTGCGCTAAATAAACTAACGCCTCACGATAACTTGTTTTTTCTAGTTTCTTCGCAACTTGATCATTTACTAATTGGATATTAGTATCTGTCGTGATACCTGTCAATCTCACGATTTCTGATAAAATATCCCTTGTATAAGCTGGATAAGTAAGCTGACTATCATAAGTACCAGACAATCTAACAAACTCGTCCTGTAGCTTAATTTTGGTCTTTTTATCATTACGATCTAGCTTGACCTCGGTAACAAAAAACTTGCCAAGTGGGACGGTTTTACCCGCAATTGCTACCGACATTGTTGCCGGCATCATTTCTTGCAGACCTTCAATAATCTCTTTAATTTCAATTTCTAGACTATTGATATACCCACCACCAATTGTAAAATCATGACTATTACCGATGGAACTGTCGTAAGTAGCTGATGCAATTTTGGTTTTTGTGTATCTCTTACCATTTAAGTCAAAGTTAGCCTCAAACACGCGCAGATGGTTCTCTATTGCTTTGATATAATCTGATGTTACTTCTAGCATAATTCCTCCTACTGCTCGATAATAGATACAGATAAGCCGTTGTAATAGGTCACACCGTCACTCAGACGCCCCATTACTGTCTCTGTGATAGTTCCGCGATAACCAGTGATAGACTGTCCTAAAATGTTTGCAGTAAAAAATCCGGCTACCAATTTAGACTTGATAAGATTTCTTTCTGCTTCTGTGATAATTCCCCATTTGATGGAGAATGTACGTTTTTCTGCAATGACGTCACCCGTCATCAATCCACTAGCACTACGACCCGTAGAAGATGACCAGATAATCTCATTATTGATGCTGATTTCAACTGGAGAAGCAAGAGCTACTCCACCTACTGATATTTCACTCATGCATACCTCCTAAATCATGAGGGGGGATTCCCCTGTTTTAATTGCAATTTCATTGATTTTATCTACAATCTTCTTGGTGATTTTATCACCATCAATTGTCAAATCAAGAGCACGAACCGCTTGTAACAACTGTGTCAGTAAGGCTAGAACTTCTGGTCCACCGCCATTATTTGACAATTCCGCTGCACGACGTGCCATTTCAAGCATTTTATTTTCCGGAGCAACAATCTCACCGTAATGCTTGTTGTCACCAATCATGGCAATTTGTGGTGTATTGGCCTTAACAAAGCCACCTTGAGCAAGTCGAGGTAGTCCAATGTAACTAAACCCACCGATATTTACACCAGGTAATTTATTAATCACGCTAATAGCGCCATTGAGTAAGCTGATACCACTATTGATTGTGCTTTCTACCGTGCCAAGCACCCCGTTAATAACGCTACGTACAGCACCGCCAATGGCACTTCCAACCATGGTTCCAACGTGAGTAAACGTTGAGCGTATTTGCCCCCAAAGTCCGCTAAAGAACCCGATAATGCCCGAAAATGCATTCTTGACATTGTTATATGCTTCGCGGAATTTTGAAGAAAACCACCCTGGTATGCTAGCAAGAGCAGATTGAATATTACTCCACTTCCCTGCAAACCAACTTGCAATAGGATTGAAGATACCTGTTAAACCTGCCCACGCGCTGCGGAATTTGTCTTTGAACCAATCAGGAATAGAAGCAAGATTGCTTTTTAACTCATTGTAGCGTTGAGAAAACCAAGAACCAATACCGGTAAAGATAGCAACAATGGCATCCCAAGCTTGTTTAAACTTATCCTTGAACCATTGAACAACAGGTGCAAAAATGGTCTTAACAGATTCCCACCAACGGGTGAACTCTGCAATCATCGAATCGATGTCAATTCCAAGCGCGGCCAAGAGAGATTTGATAATACCGGAAAATAGATTTTTAATTCCGTTCCAAGCTAAATCCCAATCACCTGTAAAAACACCCGTTACAAAATCAATCAAACCAGATAGAGCTTGAGCAAGACCACTGATAATATCAGAGAGTGCCGCAATAGCATTGATCAACGTTGTACCGACAACTTCTACCAATCCACTAAGAATCTCCATGAATTTTTCGACATCTACATTCGAAACAAAGTCTTCCCAAGCAGCTTTGAAAAAATCAAAAAAACTACCTAAAAGCATAGAGAGATTATCGATAGCTGGTTTTACATGAGCGTCATAAACTTCCGAAAACTTTTCGCCTAATTTTGATAGAACTGGATTGAGGTAAGTATTCCACCCATCCAAAAAGCTTTTCATCAACTGACCAAAACCACTTGTCAAAGAGTCAATAAATGGTTTTGCTTTGTCATCGTACACACGTTTCAACGCATCACCAACATCATCTACCAGTGATTCTAAACTTTCAAAAACAGGAGCGATGCCATCTAATAATCCTGTCCAGGCTTTTACTAACTGTGGAACATTCGGAACTATTGCTTTTTCAATTCCTTTAGCAAAATCTCCTGCTATCTTACTGCCTAATTCGATTACTGTGCTACCAGCACTTAAAAACGCAGATACAATCGCACTGCCAATTCTAACAGCTCCAGAAGATGTGATGACATCGTAAAAACCATTTGAGAAAGCTTGAACGATATTACCAGCAACCTCAGCTACATTTCCTATGTTGGTGAATAGAGACACGAGAGCACCTTTAATACGCTCTTTTTGGCGCTGTAGTCCGTTGGCTATACTTTCGGCTATAAAGACTCCTATCCCGAGAGCAACAGTCCCTATCGAGCCAATAAACTGCCCTAGAGCATAAGCTATCTTATCAAGCATGGTTTGGAATGAAGCCACAACTTTTGGATCTGTAAAAATCTCTTGCAGTAATTCACCGATTCGTTTTAAAGCACTCTGAAGGCGTTCAACACCATCGAATCTAAATGAAGCATTGAAACCGTCCTGAAATAATTTGACGAGTTCAAGCAATCGTTTAAATAATCCATCAAACAGACCGTCTAATTGATTCCCACCTTCAGCAATTTTCCCCATATCGACTTCAGCGCCTTTAGGTGTTCCACCACCTCCGCCGCCTGAACCACCAGGACTGCCTCCAGAATCTCCACCACCATCTCCGCTATCGGATGAGTCAGATAGTTTATTGATTTGGTCAAATCCCATGAGAGATTTCATTTCTTGAGCAGCTTTCTTAGCTGCTTTACCAGCTCCATCCGCAGCCTTTCCGGCTCCTTTGGCGGCTTTTCCTAAGTTGCCAGCTCCTCCTGCTGCACCATCAGAAGCCTCTCCTAAATTACCAACTGCATCAGCTGTCTCTTGGATACCGGAGCCTTTCATAGACTTCTTGCCAGTAAATAGCTCCGTCAATGCTTTAAAAGCATTACCTACTGTCAGCAATTTGCTGAGCAAAAAGTTAATAACTTTGATAACAGGGGTAAAAATGTTAATCAAGCCAACTCCGACGCTTGCCATAAAGCTTTCGAACTGTAGCTTCATAATCCTAACTTGGTTAGCCCAACTATCCGATGTCCTAGCGAAGTCGCCACTAGCCAATGAAAGCTTGTCTGTTACAAATGCGAACCGCAAAGCAACTTTTTCAGCCTCAGACATTTCTTGTGTCGTCTTTCCAAAACCGTTAGCCATTGCATAGGCATCAAGTGCTGATTGAGTCATGACCACACCTAAATCTTTAAGTGTCTCTGTTTCACCAGTAAAGACTGATTTCAGCTTTGTGTAGGCTTCATCTTGACTAATATTATAAAAAGATGCCACATCGCCCGCTAAACTAGTTAAGGCTGTTGACATCTCATAAGCTTTTTGTTCGTTAAAACCAAAAGCTTTAGTCATCGCACCGAATGTACCGATGTATCGTTTTGCCATGGTCTCTGATAACCCAGAGGTATACATAGCTTGTTTTGCAAAGTCATCGACTTGCTTGCTCATACGTGGGAAAGCAACGTCAACAACATTTTGTACTTCGTTGAGATCTGAGCCGAGCTTGATAGCTTGAGCTCCAAAATCAACAAGTTTCTTGATTGCAAATGCTCCTGCAAGCATCTTGGCAGCTTTCGTCGCCATCCCTTGCAAGCCACTCATCTGCCCTTTAAATTGTTTGTCGTTGACGACAAGGTCAAGACCAATCTGGCCAACTGTTTGTGCCAATAGCTATCACCTCCTACTTAGCCATCTCAACAAAGGCTTGTTTTAATTCTTCAAGAACTTGAGTCAAATCTTGTTCTGTTTTCTCTTTGGCAAGTTTCAATCTCCATTCGTTACGAATACGGTGCTGTCCTTCTGAAAATACTTCTAGCATTTTAGGGTCATCTTCGCTTCGAATTTGGACGATTCGACCAAGCGGTGTTTCTCCGGACAAACCAGCTAAGAGAGCCTTGAACTCTTTCCACTTCATATTCTTAAATTCATTAGAGTATACAGATAAGCCATACTGTGTCCTAAGAGAACTGACGATTAAATCGAAATCCTCAAATAGGTCATAGTATGGCTCACTGTTCTCCCGCTTCTTCTTCTCCCATGACCAATGTCATCGCTGCTTCAATAACTGTAGTTAAATCAGCGAAATTCAAACGCATTTCATCAAGTGTTTTGCGACTATTTTCAGGGAAGATTAGCTCAAACATTTCCATCATTTTTTTGGCAGATGGAGTTCCTTCTTCATCACCGATAGTCTGCATCAGAGTCAGTACAGTTGTTGCATCTGTATTGACTTCAATTTCAGCATCTTTAATTTTCAATTTTGGATTTTCTTCAAAATTGAGTTTTTCTGTGATATCAATTACTTTTGACATTATTCGGTTTCCTTTTCTTCAGATAAAATGTTGATCAGTACTTGACCAGTTCGATTTTCTTTGCTTGCCATAGCTTCGATTCGCTCTTTGGATTTACCGCTTAAATCAACTGTATCTCCAGCCTTGTATTCGATACCTGTATCGATATCAATAAAAGCTATGGTTGCAATTGCGTTGGTTTCTTCAGCTTCAACCATATTTCCTCCTTAAAATAAAAAGAGGGTCGAAACCCTCTAATTTAACCTGCTGGCACCACTTCCGGTTTACCATTTGACATAACATCAAATGACAATGGTGCAACGCCAGTTGAATCCCCCGAGATAAAGTCCTTAAGATTGATAACCGCGTCTTTAAATTTGATTTTGGTTCCGTCTGGGAAAGTCCATTGAAAGTCCGCTTCAGAATCACGACCATTTTTAAACGCAAGACCTGCGATGTAGTCGTTGCCTGCATCACCTACATTTCGTTTACCAGAAACAGAAATTGTAACTGACTTCGCAGTCATCAAACGACGTGTCCAACCTTTTTGGTCAAATGGTTTCCATTCTTCAACACCATTGTCAAATGATACTGAGAATGATTCCATGTCTGCAATATCAACAAGTGATTCAACTCCTGCAGTTCCTTTATTTACTTGGAACTGGTTTTCATATACGGGGAATACCCCAGTTTTCTGAGCCATTAGTTGCCCTCTCTTTCGTAATATAAATCAAGCTCGATAACACGCTCATACACGTTATTATCATCTGTTCCTACGTCCACAGGCTCGTTCTGTAATAAGGCAATCATCTTAATAGGTGTTCCACCGATAACAACCGATTCAGCCTCAAATAGACGATTGTAGAGGTACTGAGCACGCTTCTCAGTCTCATTCGCATTCTTGTTCCAGTGAATTAAGATGCTGATTGATTTGACATCATAGCTTGTCAGTGATCTGCCTCCGATTGCTACCCGAGGACCATCGATTGTCTTTCGTTGGTAAATGCCTATACTATTTTCTTGCTTATTATCGATCTTGCCAATGTAGTAGTTGTTAGCTGCATTAAATGTTTTAATCCAGTCACGGACTTCAGCTAATGTAATCATGCTTAAACCCCCGTGATTTGTTTGTAAAGTCGCCCGTAGGCTTGTTTTATTTTGTGTGACTTCTTGCCACCATCAGCCCAATCCTCAAACCACTTTCCTTTTGCATGAGGATTTTCTTTCGTCTGGAATTGATATTCAGGATGAAAGTACAATCGTCTTGCGTAAGGAGTGGAATGTACCAGGCTTACTACACCTTGGGATGAACGTGAATAGTCTGGAGCCATTGCTTCGCCTTGCAACACACCTTTATCAAAAGGCACTACCTGCGCCTGCACAACTTCCGTATGCAGGTATTCAGCAGTCTGTTCCAGTGCTATGATTTGAGCCCTTTCCAGTTTGCGGATAGTGCCAAAATCTAGCTTTACTGTAGAATTCACAAACATAGCATCACTCCAATCCGATGTAGGTATAGTTGACAGTCCCATCTGGATTTCTAGCTTTCCGGCTATCCACAATCCTCCTGACAATACCAAATACAATTGCAGTCCCACCGCTCAATGTAGGCAAATACGGTGCAATATCACCAACGAAATAAGCTGACCCAGTAATTTGGACCAGCTTCTTCTGTTCGGTTAGGACTGTTTTGGCACCGTCCTGATAATTGCATTTTAGATTTTCTCTAAACGCCTCCAAAGGTTCGCCATCTTCAGAAACTCCCTCTTGGTTGACTGTGACTGTGATTGGCGTCTGACAAAATTGAGGTAAGACAAGTTGTGGAAATTTCATCAAATAACCCTCCTCGTCAATCCTGTTTGCTTCAAAAGTTCATAGGTTTTGCGATAAATAACAATACCTTGTTCGGTGGCAATGTTCCAATTTGATCCTAATTGCATTGACACACCATTAATACTGTAGTTTGAAACTGTAGTAGCTATCAAATCAGCATTAACCTCTTCAAAGTCAACAATCTGACAACAAGCCTTTCGGATAACTTCCTGCTGAAATGGCGTCAGATTGTCGAATCCAATGCCACGGATTCGGTTGAACGTAAGTATATCAATCTTGTCAGAAGCTGATTTAAGTTTGCTAGCCAGAACTTCTGAATCAGCAGAAATCACACCAACAAACGTCTTTTTGTAATAATCTGGACTAGCATACATGACTGTTACTCCTTAGCTCCTTTGAGCTTCTTGATTTCATCCTTAGCATCTTTCAAGTCAGCTAAAACTTTTTCGTACTCCTCTTTTGAAACCTTGTCGACAGATTCACCATATTTTAATTCACCATCTTCGTAGATTTCAAAGCCACGACCAACAAAATCATTGATCGCTGACTCATCGATATCATAGACGCGAGCGCCTTTAATTGCTTTTAATACCATATGCTACACCATCCTTTCTTACGCTGTCGCGTTGATAAAGATACCAGCTGCTTTGTTCTTGATCAAGAATGCATCCATGTAGAAGCGAGATTGGAGCAAATAGTTGTCAGCTGTACGTGAGTCATGACCTGGTGTAAATACTTTGATGTAAGAGTATTTTTCACGAGCAACTTCACAAGATGGGTGGATTAATATGAAGTTCATTTGTTTCGCTTCATCTGTTGCGACACAGCCATTTGTAAAGTTGTATTGTGATTTCATGCGAGCTGATTGCACTTGTTTGATTTTAACGTCATCAAGGCTATAGATAGAGCGTTTGACGTCGCCATTTGAACCATTCACTCCTAGCACACGTTGGATGTCTTTAGCCTGTTTGAAGAGCTTGTTGACAGCTGGAGTGACGTACAAAATGCGACCTTCAGATGGGACGCCTGCTTCGTCCATTTTTTCCATGGCGTCATCAAATTTTTGCAAGATATTTTCTGCAGTCAATGTTGTAGTGTCGATAGTGGCACCGTTAGTGGCATACTTTCCAGCTTCTGTGTAGAGTTTTGAGAACACGTAGCAATCTTTCTCAGGAATACCTTGTTCAGTTTCCAGAGTGTTTTGGACATTGGCAATAGAGACGACAAGGTTTGTTTCATCAACATCCATAGGATCGATTGCAAATTCAATGTCGCGGTCATGTTCGAGTTTCTTTGGTTCCCAATCGTTTGAGATTGTTCCAGAATTAAAACCGATAGTTTGACGATTGTGGTCTTTGTAACCAGATACTGTGATGTTTGGTAGCTTGATTGTTTGGGCGTTGATAAATTTCACTTGCGGATTTGAGTTAAACAAATCTACAGACGCAAGCTCCTTTGCATATTTTTGATGCAAAGCTTGTTCGAATTGTTCTGCGTAGTTATAAACTGTCATAATTTAATTCTCCTTTTTTTAAAGACCAAACGCTGCAGCAATGGCATCAGTTTGGCTAGTTTGTTGTGTTTTACCGGTAGATCCGATTTGTTGAAACCCAGTTGACTCTTCTTTGTTTGGCTTCAGTGCAGGAACGTCTTCCAACACTTTTGCGACAATAGCTTTGAAATCTTCTGGTTTCGATTCAAGTGTGAGAGTTGATGTATCAGCCAATTTCATCACATAAGGTAATACACCAACAGGTAATCCTTCCTCGATTGCTGCTAATTGTAGATTTCGCTCTAAATTAGCTTGCAATGCACTTGCTTGTGCCTGCGTTAACTGTTGCTGTAGTGATGTGACGTCTGGTGTTGCATCAGCTTTCTGCGACTTAAAAGCAGTAATAGCTTGAGCCATTTCTTCACCACTCAATCCTTGCTGCTTAAAGTAATTTTTTAGCACGGTGTCTTCAGCAACCTTTTGCTTGCCTTCGACAATGCTAGCGATTTTGTCATAGTCAATCTCAGGAGTGCTAGCTGGTTGAGTTTGGCTTGACGTGTCTTGTCCACCTGCAGAGCCAGTTCCTGTATCTGCATTATGGAAAAATAGTTTGCGTTTGAACATAGCGTTCTCCTTTCAGTTTTAAGGGTGTCTCCCTATTTCAGTTATTGTCACTGGTGTCTCCACGTAGTTTTTAGTCTTCGGACAAAAAGAAAACCGTATGGAATCCCGTACGGTTAGGTTTTATAGTTTAATTTCTTCAATCTTCGCACGTTGCTCTAGAGTAGAAAGATAATCCCACATAACTGAACGCTGACGTTTTAACAAATCAATAGGACATTTAGGTTCAAACTCTAACTGTCCTTTCTCGTATTTGCCAATCATCATATCCAACTTTTTGAATCGTTCTCTCAATTCAGAGTATTCTTTTTTAAATCTTACTTTCCAATCTTCCATATCTTTATTCCTTTCAAGCATAAGAAAAACCGCCTCGAATTCGATGCGGTTTATAGCAATTTACAGTAATTTATAGCAGTCTATTCCTGCAAGTCAAGATGTTGGATCACCTCCTAATCTTTAATGGCACGATTTGAAACCTTGGCGTAAACATCCACATAAGTCTCATTCTTGTCTCCGTTATGCGTGATTTCTGCATAATTTCCACAAGGTTCGCTTGATGTAATTGCGTTCGTACTAACAAGAGCTTTCCAATTTTGCAGGGTCTTGCTAAACCAAACTACAAAGCAGTCTTCTGCTTTGATTTCACGATCTGATAAGCGCGAAAATTCTTGTGATGCCAATTGTTTTGCTTTTTCTAACATTTCATTCCTCCGTTTTTTCATATGTTTGTGCAAAAATATCAGGCTTGCATGGATAAAATTCACCTTGCACGCCTTTGATGATGTAATCACCTTCTGTTGCAATCATCAATCCTTCAAGTGTTTCTATCTTTAAAACCGGATTATCCAAATCAGCATAATCTACACGAATTGGATCCAATCCTAACTCTGACAATTTCAAAATTGATTCTTCCGTATTTACGAACCGAACCGCCTCAATGACTACTGGTTTCTTTCTGTATTTCATTTTTTCAATCCTTTCTGAGTACGAAAAAAGCACCTTATCGGCGCTCTGTGATATTAACAATCGTAAAATACATACTTCTCACGTTGCAGTCTAAGTCTTTTCTCATCTGGATCATAGCCGTACTCATCTGCAAAATAATCGTATTGATCTTTGATACATTTGTCCAATTTTGCTTCAAAGATGTCACTCTCTTCTTGTGGTCCATAGATAGCCGCTACAGGAAAAATCGGGGCTACTAAACGATACCCAAAGATGTCGCTAAATGTATCTGCTTTTTCTGCTACACGTAGATAGCTTTCGATAACCCGCATGACTACCTCTCCTTTAGTTTACTTATAACATAATTATAACTCTCAGGAAAAGTTTTTTCAAGTATTTCTCTGCGTTCATCATCAAATTGTGCCTCAAACACATGCGCAAAAAACTCGCTCTCGATATTTCCTTTTTTCTCCCAGTAAACGAGCGAGTGCGAATACTTGCCTTGTATTCTACCTTCACTCAACGCGCCTAATATATCAGATGCCGAAGAGGCTTTATCGTTGATATGGATTGCTTCGAAAATAGTCTCGTCAGATAAATTGATAAAGTCTTTACGCAGAAGTTGCAGTATTTTTTTATCCTTTGTGAATTCCCAACCCAGCTTATCATCTATTTGATGACCAAATTCATGGAAATAACCAGTACCAGGTCCGCGAGGGTCGTCTACGTCCTTATACATATTCAGGAAGAGTTTTCCAGATTCATATCTCACAACTCCTGTTTCTGCAATAGTTGCAATCGCCTCCTGGTCGGCCAATCTTGCAAACAAGGCTTGTCCAAGCTCTGTACCATCCTTGAATTTTTTTCGAGTCGCCTCGATATACATGTGTCGTGTCTCTGCAGCAATCTTCTTCGAAGCTACGCCACTAGTATCTCTAGGCAATCTCTGACGATTGATGAATTTCTTGTAATCACTATCACTTTCAAGTGAAAATTCTTGGTATAATTTGTATCCTTTTTCCGCTTCAAAGTATTTCAGATTCTCTTCTGCATCAGACTTAAGTTTAGACCATTCTTCCGCCCTTAATGTGTACTTCTGAACATTGTCTTCATCGAGACTGAACTGCGATAATCTGCTAAAGCGTTTCTCCTGTCGCTTAGCATGCTGAACTTTGTTGTCCAGTAACTGTCTTTCCTTGATGTCGTTCAATTCCTGATTTGTAAATATTTTCTCTGGCTCGCTACTGATCCCAGGGAAATAAGTTGTATGCTTATCTTTGCAGTTAGGATGATACAAACCAGCTGCCATTGCAGAACTTAATAATGGATATGGACCATCAGCCGCACTGCCTCCTGACCAGACATCATCAATCAATACTTTACCTTCAAAAGGCATACACAGAGGACATGCATTCGATCGCTTGTTTAAGATAACAGTATGAATCCCCCACTCCTGGCGCTTGACTCCCTCGCCCATTAGGTAGGCTCTTTTGGTTGCTGTCCGAATGGCCATGTCAGTGTACGATACGATATTGACCATGGCTCCATTACTGTATTGGATGCATGTGATTCCCCGACTTAGAAAATCTTTGGTGGCCATATCCACTGATTGCTCGTAAGTCTTAGCTCCTGTGTTAGCTGCTACCTGAGCATCAAATATTGTACGCCTGTACTGGTCATCTGTATACCGCAATACAGCATGCTCTGCCGTCTTCATATCATGCTCGACCGAGTTGAGTAACGCATTCAACTTTCGTTCGTTGATAGCAAAAAATGAAGTCCCTAGGTTATCTTTTCCACTGTTAAATTCAAAACCGTTCTTGATAGCTTCCAGGATAGACATTTCCTCATCATCCATGCCTTGCTTATAGGATTCTTGGATAGCTGTGGAAATCTTGCTATTGATATTGGCAAACTCTTTGCTATATTTTTTGGCATTAGCTCGCTTAAATCGTTCAAGCTCTTTCAATTGAGCTACCTGCCATTGTTCCCATTCAAAACCTTCAGCAGTTTCCTCTGCCTTATGCCTTCCGAGATTTCTAATCATGGAATCAAGCAGATCGTTTTCAATTCGCTCAAATGCTTTAGATACATCATAAGCCATTGCAGTACACCTTAAAACCTTGCGCTTTAAAACTTCTCAATTGTCGTTTCAAAGCTGTTTTACTAGGCATTTTGAGGTTGAGCATATCCAACTTATTGTTCTTCTCAACAGCATAGATACCAAACTCTACATTATCACTCGCTATCTGTAGAAGTCCCTGCGCTTCCTTCTGACTCATGTGATAGATCCTCTGTCCTATCGTCACCGTCTTCAGCATCTTCAGCCTCCTTCTCTATCTCAAAATCGTTAGCAGCTTCATTCAATGATGGCACGTTGACTTCTGTCACACCTTGCTCTGCTTTGATTCTTGCCACTTCCTGGTCTTTCCAAGTCTGGTCTTTTGAGTCACCGTATAACTCCTCAACGCTCGCTTCAATCGACATGATACCGCCTGTCTTGGCTTTGGATACTGTCTCAACCTGCGATTCAAAACTAGGATTAGCATACTCACCAAACGGAACGTCGACCTTGACTTTCTGTAGTGGTTCTTTCTTAAGCACACTATCAGCATTCAAAACCATACCGATCAAGCGTGGTATGTAATCTTGCAGAGCTGTCACAATAGCATTACGAGTATAGAGCGTTGCTTTTTCTTTCTCACGTTGAGCCTCGGCATTATCTAGTTTCTTGACATCGATACCGAGTGTTGACGGGCTAATAATGCCTTGTAAAGCTAAATCAAGCGCGGTCACATATGTACTCAAATAACTTTCATGCGGGATATTAGCTTGTTGCAATGTGATTGTGTTTTTGGCATCCTCACCCATCGCTGTCTCGACCTTGATAAAACGATGGTCAAAAGGATTGCCCTTACTAATTTCGCCTGTGTAAGGATCTCTAGGAAGTAAGTTCTCAGGAATATACTCTCGTGATCGTCCAGAACGAAGAGCATCCATCCACTGACTCCAAGACTCATCCAAGCTATCAAAAGCATCTGTCTTACGATCATAGATAGATTGACCACGGCCTTTTACTTTAGGTGACGTGTAAATCTTAAACGGCAAGCACAAGATAACGGATTTATCGAACTCCACATCGACAAGGTTAGCAGTGTACTCTGTCGCGCTCATATCTAGCTCAGTTTCGCCCCTGTAGAGCTTATAAGTTAATGAGCCATATCCGTAGATTTCCTCGAGCAAATAGCTCCGTCTGTGTTCTGTGAAGTGCGTGCGGAAAATAACTTCTTTCAATCTTCCACGGTTGTAGATGATTTCAATTCTATCTCCACCAACCCATTCAACAATAGGCAATGCTGTAAGTTTCGGATCAAATGAAATGCGAAAAGCACCATCACCCATCACAAGACTATCTTTAATCGCCTCCTGCAGTTGATCGTGGAAGTTGCTATCTTCAGCAATCTTTTCCCACAAATTTCCTTGCTTTTCCTCGGCAAAGTCTAAATCATTCATATCGTGCAGCGTGATATCTACCAACCTATCAACGATAAGACCAGGGATTCCTGTGTGAATCTTTCTAATTTCTTGACCAGGAGTACTTGTCGCTCCCCAAAAGTTGATGTTGCTATGTGGTAATTGCTTGTAGAGCTGGTCCAGTTCGTATGAGTCACCGCGATACCAAATTTGGTTCTTTGCTGCATTATCTTCAAACGTCATTGCCTCTGTAATTGTGATGACATTTGGCTGTGCCTGTTCCAGTTTGAGAAAGCTTCTCATACTCCTTCTGATCATATCCATTATTCCCACTTTAGTTTTCCTTTCTTCCGATTATCTTCCTGTATGGCAACCATGCATACTGATTCGCATTGATTGTGTGATCGTTTGCATCTTCCGGCTCATCTTTTCCTTCTTTCCACGCATACGTGTTTAGCTCTTTGATATGATTCGTACAATGACTTAACACATAGTAGCAACCTTGAGCTAACCAACCAATTTGGAAGTTGATCCGGTCAATAATTTTGGTTTTCTTATAAGCATTGTTAAAGATATACAGACAGCCGTATTGTCGCTTGTATTTGTTTAATTCTGTAATTGTTGCTTGGTCCGCACTATCAACAAATACATCACGCGCCAACCCCCACTCAGCACGATTCTTTTCTAGGAAATTGATAAACTTGACCACAGTATCAGATGGTGCAATCGGTACATCAAGTTCAGCGTTGTTGTAGACTTCCTCATCCAGCGTGTATAACTTTCCGTCATCTGATATCCCTTGGAAAATCATTGCAATTGTATCCGGACTGCTTGCTGAGTAAGCTGTATCTAGTCCAGCTGTGAACCGCTGGAACGTGACCGTATTCTTTACAAAAGACTTACTCAACACATGTCTTTTACTATCAAAGTTAACGAAGACAATTCCTGTTGCTCGGCCACGTAGACCAAGTATTTTATTTTTGTAGAGCTTTGTCCCAACTGGTGCAGCATCCTTTTTCTTCTGGATGGCTTCTGGTGTCAGTGACAGGTTGTCATTAAACGTAAAAAACCAGTAACGCCATTTAGGGTTAGCTGGTTCTGATAGGTCTCGCATAATTTCTTCCGGCACATCGCCTGCGTACTTTTTATACGGTCTCGCCTTGTTGATGAACTCTTTGTAGACTGGTAAATCAGGATTATCCGGATTGAGCGTTGCCATCAAATAATCATTACGTGTGGACAACTCACGAACAAACTCAATGTCAGCCGTGTTGACCTCATCAATATAGACACATCCATACTGTCCACCGAGAACCAGCTTCCATTTTTCCTTGTTGTCATATCCCAGTACATAAATAATTTTCCCCTCAAACTTGATGTGAGGAATCTTCGAATCTTTATCACCATTACCACAGTAGACGGCTGTTTTATGGATGTCTAAAATTCCGTTATCCTGATTGATGATATTCTTTTCGGCTACACCAACTGTCTTTGCTGCAATGATGTGAAACTTCTTCGAACTTCTGCTGACTGCTCGCATAAACTTGACACCAACACCAACCGTTGTTTTTCCAGCGGCCGTCGTACCTTCCAAAAAGTCAGCATCAACATTATTAAAGCTGTTGCAAAAGTCGATGTACTTTTGAGATAAAGGGAAGCTATTCGTCAAGTCCATCACCGCCCAACTGACTGACGATATCGTCAAACTTCTTAGTCTCGGTAACCGTTGCATTGATGTCTACTTTATCAGTCCACATTTGATGTCGTTTCCCTAGTAACTCCAAAGCTTTGTTCCTATCGCTGTTCTTTGTTGGATATTCGACAAGTTGAGGGATTTCATTGTAGACTTTTACAGACTTACCAGTCACGGGATCAGTCATCAACTCAGCTACTTTTGTCGTGACCACAATTGTCTCTTTTGCCTGACCTGATGCAATCTCTGACAACATCACAAGAATTTGTTTTTGAGTCAGGATTTTTTCGTCCTGAATCTCATCCATTCTTTTTTTGATATATTCAGAAATGTCAACTTTTGTCAACAATCTTTGTCCTTGACTTCTAGCAGTCTTTTCACTATACCCTGCCTTAATAGCTGCATCTGTTGCATTCCCGCTGATGATGTACTCATCTGCGAATCGTCTTTGTCTTTCATTCAATTTTCCATCACCACCTTTTTAATAATTAAAAAAGCCACTCGATGAGTGACTTAATGCAAGGCGACTACTACCTTGCGTATTAATTAGAAATCAATTTGAAAGTTTTCCTTTTTTTATTTTTTGTAGTCATTTAAAACCTCTGAGGGAATCAAACCCTCTAGCTTATAACTTATCCGGAATATAATTAGCTACGCAATCATGCGAGGTCCAGTCGCTCCGCAACCATTTGTAAGTTGATGAGTGATATATGAATCCCCACCCAGAAGATTTAACTCATTCTGGGACACAAAACACTCAAAGGAGAGTGTGGGATTTGAACCCACGGACCGCACATAGGCGACCACCCGTCTAGCAAACGGGCGCATTCAACCTGACTCTGCCAACTCTCCATGTCAGGTAAGGCTTACTGCCTTACCCTTAATTCTTGATGATACTATAATAGCACGATTGTTAGACCAGTGCGCTTCAACCTAGTTCACATTAGTTCGCATTAGTTCGCTTTTATCAACTACAACACCCAATTCACGGATTGCATCTTTCTTCTTTTTGTATAAAGTAGTCTTGCTGCATTGTAAAAATTCAATCATATCATACACGCTTGCTTTCTGAATATACACCATCCTTAAAATTGTTCGACTTGCAGGCTTAGGTATTTTATCAATCAATTTACTGAGCTCAATTCTTCGCTGGATAGCTTCAGCAGTTGCTTGCTTCATGTACTCTTTCAAGGAATCTTGCATGCTAAAAATATCGATGTAACGTTCATCTAATCGAACCTTCTGACCACCTTGAATCTTATCCATGTTCATTTTAGGACTAGAAAGTAAACTAGCTTCAAGATTAGCAAGTTCGTCTATTCGATTCTGTATCTCTTCATCCAAATTCTGTAGTTCATCAAGTAACTCTTTAGCCTTGTTCACTCTCTGTCTCCTTTGTGATATAATAATCTTAATAGGAATTTAGCTGAGGCGGACAGTGCCTTGGCTTTTTTTGTTTATCATCGGTTTAAAATCTTGACGACCTCATCGATTTTGAGAGGTACCCGAACATACTTCTCCTCGTGCGAAAGGAATTTAGGAATTTTAAAATAAATGATTGTTTGATTTGGTGCCACTTGTCTCATTGTATCAATGTATTTCACCAAATTGCTGTTAAAAGCAACATTACCTAACAGGATGAACCTTGGCAATGCCTGTCTAATCAACTTAGGTCTTCCTGAGTACGGATATTTACAAGGTTTCATGTTGGTCACCTCTCAATTCCATAGTATTCATAACCACATGAAACGCAGCAAAAACCGTAACTATTAAAATATTCATTAAATACTCCAATTTTGCTATCGCAAATAGGACAATGCGTTCTGCGATATCTTTCTTCTTTGTTCAGACTGTTCAAAATTTTCTTTTTGCGTTGACGTTTATTCATCGCTCCACCTCCTCGACTTCCACACCCTCGCAATCAAACACCCATCCGAAGCCGGCTTCTTCTAGTTCTTTCTTTGTGTGGCATGTGCGATATTCTTCGTTTTCTTCTTCGTTGCTAAAAGTCCATACACGACCGAATTTGAAATTCAGATATTCATATCCTTTAAAAACACCTTTCAACTTCACCAAATACCGCTTCTCTTTCTCAATCTCGTAGCCATCAAGCCAAGCGCGCGCATAAGTTTCTTGGTTTTCTGCATCCGCCAACCATTCAATGCACTCGTCAGATAAGCCATTTACTTCCCACACGCTGGGTTGCAATGCAAAAGATAGACTTACAGCAAAACTCTTAAACGTTTTACACTTTTTGATCCATTCAGCCACCATTTGCGGAACTATGACTTTCTCACGTTCAACCATGCCCTCAACTTTACCTTGCTCGTAGCCCTCTCGCCATTTTGAACAGCTAAAATCCTGTTCAAATTCGCTCATGATAGCCTTTAACCAAACCTCTCTATCATGCAATGGCAATTCTCGCAATCGTGCTAGTACGTTCTTTACGTAGCGTGGAGCTTCATCTGCGTGACCTGTTTCGGATTCGTCTAGTTGTTCAATTGATTCCAATATCCAATTTCTATTAATTGTGATTGTATCTGCGATAGGCCCCTCTGTATAAGGCAAAACCTCGATACGTTTAATCAGTTCCTGTTTATTCATTTATTCCACCACCTCCATCTTAACTTTATACATTCGATTCCCTCGATACTTGCTTTCTAGCTGAGCCTTGCATTTGGCAGCATCACCCACTTTCTTAAAGAAGTGAGTTTCGTCTACCATGTTGTCAAAAAATAATGTTACTGTGTATGACATTTCTTCTCCTATACTTATTAAAAAATATTTTTATTTCGTGAATACTTTTTACACGGTTACAGGTTACATCACTTTTCAAAAAACATATTTTATAAAAAACAAGAATGCTGTTATATCAACGTTTATAGCACTTGCTATTTTTACTTATTAAATATTTTATATAAATGATGTAACCTTACTAATAGACACCCTAAAACATCAGTAGTATCAACGGTTTAGGAGGGTTACATCACTTTTTTTAAAATTTTATCAAAAATAGCACTCAAACCATTGATATAACTGACTTTTCTTGCGGTTACATCAATGATGTAACCTGATGTAACCGAAGCACGATTTTTGACCATTTTTTGCCTAAAAGGTTACATCATTTTCACTAAGGTTACATCACTTCTGTTTGTATATTTTTTCTAAAATATGCACGTAGTGTCTTACCTTTAACCTTCTTTATTTTGTATTCCCAATCCTGATTGTTGTCCATAATCAACTTGATTTTCCTAGCAATCTTTTCACCTCTCGCACTATCAATGTCAAAAACATTCTTTAATATCTGTTTGGCAGACACACTCGATTGAAGCTTCACACCTTCATATATCAGACCAGACTCATTGCGATAGCTACCATCATTGAAGTAGCACCAGGTATATTGATATTGCTGAGAAACTGAAAAGTCTTCCCACTCTTCCGGGACTAGCATTTCAAGATAATCGTAGACCTGTGATTCTGCCTCATCTTTATAAGTGAAACGCTCCTTATAGACCGCAAGCTCATTTTCGAACTCATCATCAAAGGTAAGCATAAATCCTTTTTTGTAGATGGCAACTGCTTCACCCCAAAGCTGGAGTACATCATTATCCGTCATATCAAAAGGTTTTACAAACTGTTGTCCTGCATCCACCAGTATGGGCAGAAAGCGCCGTTCACCAGTCTTGTCTCCCAGGTACTCAATTTTATTGCTTGTCCTTGCGATCACAAAGTTTTTAGGGAATTTTTCGGCCCTGCGACCGTAGGACCTACGGAAAGAAAGTTCTGTTTTAGTCACGAAGGCTTTGAGTTCGTCAAAAGTAGTCTTCCTGGAAGCAACCATCTCATCATCGTTGACGATCAGTGATTTCAGCATAATCTCATAGTTGTCCTTGTCCATAAAATCTTTAGCCGAATCAGTGTACCAATCAACAGCTATCTTTTGCAAGAAAGTGGTCTTACCAGCACCTTGACCACCTACCAAATCGAGCGTGTAGTCAAATTTAACCCAGGGATTAAAAACCTTAGAAACCGCACCAACAAAGAACATAACAGCTATTTTCTGAACGAAGATGCTATCCTCTGCACCAAGCCAAGTTTGAAATACCTGGGCAAGTCGTTCTTTATGATCCCATGACTCATAAGCATTTTCCATATATTCTTTAACCGGATTATAGGTCTTTTCTGCAAAGAATGCTTCGATACCGTCCCTTAATGCTCCAGCCTTGAAAACTGTCTTGAAGTGATTCTCCAAATATACGCTTAGGTAGGATTCAAAGGCTGAAGGTAGCTGCCCCTTCCTCAACTGGATAGCATCCAGTTTTACGTCCTCCACGATTTCGTGTTCACCAGTAAATTCATTGTGTCTGAGAAAGTCGTTGAGCTTGTTATCGCTCTTCATTGCAAGAAGAACATTTCTGGGACTGTCAGCCACAATCGATTCAATCTCAATCTGTTCACCTTCTTCGTTTAAGATTTTTTTCTTTCTGCGCGAAAATTGCTTGATTGAAATATTCGTAACATCACCTATTATGGCCACCCCCCCTCATGTGTTTCTTGATCATGGATTCAACAGTCCTACTTAATTCTTTGTGACTAAGAGGCTCTACCGAATTGTTATTGGCTGTTTCTGCTAGTTGCAGTATACAGTTCGGTTCTACTGACCTGCTCAAGAGTCCGCCTACAAATTTTGCAAGTGTATCATTTCTGCTGCCTTCATCGCCGAAGCCTAGGACAACCATTTCAAATAATTCGGTTGTCCTGTTTCGCTTACCAGCACCTTTACTGATTTGGTAGTAGATATTATCCAGGTCGCTACCTGGGTTCTTTTTGTTGTATTCCTTCTTAATAGCCATGACAAGTGCTCGACTAGCAGTAACCATCGTGCCACCCTCTTTAGATTTTTCTAAGTCCCAGGAATATTCTCCTTTTGGGGTCTTAGATGGAGCAACTAAAACATAGTTATTTGGATGCGCCTTGATATCGACTCCAGGTAGAAAGCCTATCATTTGAGTCATAGACACATCAGGATGTTTAAAGTAAAAGATATGTTTGCCACCACTTGCAGTTCTTGCCTGCAACGTTGGAGTTATCAAGTTCAGATGTTCCCAATTGGCCAAGCTCTCGTATCCGTTATGCTTACCGTGTAAGTCAATATCGATTACGAAAAATTTGTCAGTCCGAACAGCAATATTGCTATCCGGATACTGACTCCAAAAATCCTCAATTTCTTGCGCAGTCAAAGCTGGTTTATCAGCAAATTTGATCATCGGTTGCTTATTCGAAGGACTAATAGGAATAACCGAAAATCCTTTTTTCTGATAAGCCAAGGCATGTTCTTTCATTCCCATTTAGTAGCTCCTTAGAACGGCAAATCATCATCTGAAATATCCAAAGGATTTGTTGAACCGAATGGATTTTCATCACGTGAAAAGTCTGGTACTGAATTTGTAGGTGCTGCATGATTCGCAGTTGGTGCAGAATAAGCCCCACCTGTATGACCTTCACGAGCACTACGGCTTTCCAACATTTGGAAATTCTCAGCCACGACTTCTGTTACGTAGACACGTTGTCCTTGCTGGTTATCGTAACTACGAGTCTGGATACGACCTGTGATTCCGATAAGAGAGCCTTTTTTAGCCCAGTTAGCAAGATTCTCAGCCTGTTGGCGCCACATAACGCAGTTGATAAAGTCAGCTTCGCGCTCGCCATTTTGACTCTTGAATGTACGGTTTACTGCAAGAGTAAAAGTCGCAACTGCTACATTTTGAGGAGTATAGCGAAGTTCGGCATCTCGGGTCATACGCCCTACGAGTACAACATTATTGATCATTATTTTATTACCTCCAAAATTCTACTGAACGTACTCTCATGAAATGAGTATAATCCAGGGTGATTTCTCTTCAAAGGCTTGATAATTTTAGTAACAATTTCTTTTAAGGACATATCTGAAATTTCAAGCCAAAAGAAATCGTTTTTAGTGTAGTTGTAAACACAATCAATTTCTCCGTGCTTATAACATACACCCCAAATCTCACCTTGATGCTGATAAACCAGGATCTTATCATAATAAGCGATCTGTAATTCAATCGGACGTTTGCGCCCCAGTTCCGTATATCCCATTATTCAATACCTTTCGCTTTCTTCGCATCTGCGATAATCTTCTGAGCTTCCTTCAATCGATCAGCTGGAATGCTTTCAGGTTTATCAACACCCATTTTATCGATGAACCATTTTCCAATTGTTGCAGCAGGACTCCCTGTAGCTTCTGCCATATTTTTGAGTTCTGTCCGAATGGCTTTAGCCTGTGCCCCTGTAATGGTTTTGGCTCCATTACTTTTAGATGGAGCATTAGCCGGTTGCTCTTGCTTACTATTTGTTTTTTGAGCTGATTTTTGCGACGTACGGCCTGCTTGGCTATTCTGATTGTGATATTCATCCGTATCAGGATCCTTGTTGTCATCGATCATAAAGAGTCCGTTTAGCGCGTATTTACGTGCATAACTTGAAGCCGCCCCTGTAACCTGACTACCATCCATCCCTTTTTTGCTATCATCTTCTCTAGCATATGCTGTAGTCCCAATGGTTTCACCAACTGCATACAAAGTAGCAGTTGCTTCAACATAGTACCTGTCACCGATTTGCACAATTCCATCTTGCAAAATCAATACTGCATCGTGTTCCTGTAAGATTGGCTTCAGCGCTTCTAGGATGTCCTCAGCGCTTCGATAGCTATACTTCCCAAAACTGTTATACTGGCCTTTCGGAGCAACCAAACTCTGCTGGATGCTCTGTAAAGTGACAAAGATTGGGGATTGTTGTTTTGTTACCATAAATCCCCCTCTTATAAACTTCTCAATAGATCAAACAAACCAATATTTTTATTCTCGCGCTCGATTTTTTGAACATCGCCACCATTTGGATAAGTTAGATCAAATGTAGCCTTAACCCGAATAATCTCCATTCCGTGTACTTTAGCCAATGCTTTTAGCGCTGTTTTCTGTTCAAGATAACAATCATATGGCATTGTAAGAGCACCTCGAATATCATCCACAAAACCGGCCTGAGTAGCTAATGAAGAACGCTTGTTCTTGAGTTCATTTAAAAAATGTCCGCTTTGTTTGTCACGCATTACAATATAATCACTTGAAAGTTTCATTTTGATTCTCCTTAAAAATAAAATTCAATGACACGCACGTCATGCTGTTGACGGCTGCCTGTTACTCGCCACAGAAGCTGGCGATAATCGTCATAATCACCGTCAGACGGACTGACAGGATCTAAAATTACAATAGTCTTAAATTTATGTTGTAGACCATCCACACCCACACCCAACACCTGGCTCGTGGCTACAACGTTTGTCTGTTCAAGAGAGTCCTTCTTATCTCCTGTCCAAATACCAATTTCTGGATGACGTTCTCGAATGACCTCTACAATCTGCTTAGATTTGCTGACTATCAACATTTCTGTCTTACTAGCCAGCAGAAGATCCAATTGAAGTAGCATTGGAGTATCTGCATTAACAGCCTTCAACTTTGGGAAGTCAACCTCAAATCCTGTCTGGATTAAATATCGTTCAAAAGTCTTTCGACCAAATGTTTGTTTAGCCATGGCATATTTACCATTTTTCCCAACGATGTTCAATTTTCTAAATTGATCTAATTCCTCCGGATTTGCTGTTAGACACCAGATAGGTTCAAAGACAACTTCAAATCCGTTGTTTTCTTCGGCCTCCTCAATATCTTCTACTTCTTCCCAGCGGAAGAAGTTGGGCAGATTACTTACATAGTTTTCATAATCTCGAAAGTCATCCCATTCTTGCTTAGAATAGCTGAATTTGGAATACTTCATCTTGCCGTGGGCTAGTTGCCAGTTTTCCCTTTGATTAGGATCAGCCATCCCAAAAAATGTTTTTTCTAGAGGGTAAAAGTTTTGCCCCTTCTTCCTGATCGGGGTTGCAGATAGTCCAACTGTATAGCCACGTTTGACCTTGCGATAAGCCTTCACGTTGGCATCACTAGACATGTTCTGCCACTCGTCAATAATGAACACATCGCACCCAATAGACTCACCGCTTGCAAGTCTGTTCTGCAATCTGCGGTCCGTCATGGTTTCTAATTCAAAATCAGTATTATAGCCTAAATTTTTATAGGTACTACTCCAGCCATCCAGAATGGCCAACCGATTATTGATTACTAGGACTTTTTTAGCCCCCTTGTGCTTCGCTATTTCAAAAGCACAGATTGTTTTACCACGTCCACCGTATGCCTCAAGGAAAATCCCAGGACAATTACGGTCACTTCTTTTGACTGCTTCAGCTTGCCATTTGCGTAATTCGATCGCCAATATCCACAATCACCTCCTCAATATCGTTCCTCTGGGCATAGAAGAGCCCAAGTCTTGCGGCTGCCCTCACATCGTTGTGGTGACTCTTTTCAAAGGACCATAGTCCAAGAGCTTTCAGCAAGTCATTTGGTATATCTGTCTGATAACCTGCGTTACGTTGCAAAACTAAGTCCGGATAACATAGTTCGATAGCTGCAATGGTCTCAACTACTGAGTTGTCCCTGGAATAATCATTATCCCTAACCTCAAATTTTTCAACGACCACTATATCAAACTCAAGACTGCGACCAATCTCTTTAAACCAGGCTTTAAAGTTTTGAGCGCCATAAGGGACTACCCAATAGTCAACAAGTTTTGCATTATCCAACAAGACAATCCCTGTTGTTGAGGTTTCAATTTTATTACTGCTTGGGTCAATAGATAAAATTTTCATCAAAAACCAACTTTCTCAGTCAGCACTCCTGGATAAAGGGCAGTGTTAAACCAATTTTGTTTATTTACCTTTGCAAAGGCAAATAGCGATTTAACTTCTTTTGCTTGCTTCTCAAATTTTCGAATATCTTCTTCCGATTCAAAGATAGGTTTTTCTTTGTATTTAGCGACTGTGACCAGCTTGTACTCCGGAGTAAACACCGGCTTTTCATTTCCCTGATCAAGATTCGTTTCGTCTACTTTCACAAAACGTATCGCAACATCGAATAGAAATCCTTCTGTAACAAGCACTTCAATTGATTCTGGTCCAATCACAACTGCTAGTGAATCCGTTACTCGTGTTTTATTCATCAATTCCATTACTTAATCACCAACTTTTCTGTCCGGACAAGTTCCGCACCTTTGACTTTCTTGCCAGATTTAAGCAACTCTTTGAGTGTTTTTTTGTCTGGCGCAAGCGTCACTTTTTTTGTAAAATATTTTTTCGGAAGGTCATCTTCGTTGACCTTGACTGATTCTGGATTCTTAGCAATTTTTATAATCAGGGCACCACTCTTGACTTCGGTTTGACCTGTGACATTCATAGCTGTCATAATGTTATCTTTAACATAATCCAGCTTTTTCTGTGCCGCCTGTTTCTTGGCTTTGAAGCTCTCTTCCTCAGCCTTGTACATGGCCACGTCGGCTTCTAGATTCTTGATAACATGGGCATATCCTTCGGCTTTCTGTTCGAATTGTTCTTGCCAATCGATGGCCTCAAGCGTGTCTGCTTTTGTTTCGTCATCGATATCCAATTGGTAAATTGTTAGGAACTGACCTGTTAGTTCGTATAAACTAGCCATTTTTTTCTACCTCTCTGATTTTGTTTGTAAGTTTTGTTAGTCCAATACCAGATTTGGTCAAATCAGCGTTGGACGTGAATAGATGATTTTGATTCATTCTAGCGATTTCATTTTTAGATAAACATGCCAGGTTTGAAATATCATAGTTTGTTTTATCGCCGTCCAGAAAAACAATTGAATACCCTTTTGGTATTGGCCCGTGATGTTCTTCCCAGACTTTACGATGTTTCAAGACCCATTGATTAGGTTCTCCAATCTTTTCTTTCGGATAACCGTCTGTTGTGTAGTTGATAGTGCCGACAGGTACATAATTTGGAGGTCGATTACCTTTTTTGAACTGCCCGCTGTTTTTTGGCATATTGGGGTATTTCTTTCCCTTGTTATGAGGAGTTTGACCTTTTTCAAATCTTCCCGTCAAACCACTATGTAGATTATTATTTCTCCGGTAACTCTTAATCTGTTTCTCCGTTAGCGATAAGCCAAATTTTTGGTTCATTTCATTTGCGACATCACGAGAAATCTTATTTTTTTGGATTGACACAAGATAATCGTGTTGCTCCTTTGTCAGCAGTTTACCTTGATATACTTTTCCAACTGGTAACCCTAAACGTCTGCGTACTTCTCCTATTTGAGTCTTGGTATAGGTCGTACCAAATCTCTCATTTAATAACCTGGTTACTTCAGGAGTTAATCGACCAGGGCATATTTCATGCATGTACTCCGTGTACTCATCCTTCCAGCAAAGCGATCGGGGCATTGACTTCACCTACCTTGTCTTTGAATTTTTCAGCATCTAGCGCCAACTGGCCAGCTTGAAGGATTTGGCCAGAGATAGCGACCATCTGTTTTGATCGTTGAAGCTCGGTCTTTAATTCATCAGCAGTAAGATCCCTATCATCCAATGTTTCTAGTTGGGCAAAGAGAGTATTAGTTAAATCTGTCAATTTATTTCGGACCATTTCAAACTCCTTCTTCTACACCTTTTGCAAGTCCTTCCGGAGGTTGCACATCATAAGTAAATTGCTTATCTGATTTCTCCAGGTTCATACGTGCAACATTGTTAGCTATTTGCTGACGCTCTTTTTGCTTCATTTCAGCGTGGTCATCCAGCGTATTTACTAGCGACCATAGACCGATTCCTACGATTGTTACCAGGTAAATGTATTCCATCATTTTACATTCTCCTTTTCCTTGCAGATTGCTACGATTTTTTCAAGATCAGCAATACGCTGATTGGCATTTTGAAGTTTTTCTTGTGTTTCAATCAGTGATTGATTGAGGTCCAGAGCGACCACTCTCCAGTCCAGATTGGTTTCTTCGACCTCTTCCGAAAAGTAGTTTTTAATTCTTGTTAGTAGGTTCATCCGACTGACCTCATTTTCTTGCTTTTAACCATTTCTTTTTTCCAATCTCGACTGCCTCTGTATTGCAGGTAGGCATCAAAACCTTTAATCGTGACAAGTTGGCCATCATTCCTAAGATGCTTCTGTTGGCTAGGTAGCTTCTTCATCTCGCGTCTCATGTCTCCCGCTTGTCGCTTTGAGCATCCAAAGATGTGTTCTAATTCTTCATCATTAGCAGAGACTTTTTCAATGATCACATCTTTAATTCTTACAATTTCAACTGCTTCCATTTTTGCTCCTTTCGTGATATAATTCAGTTAGTTATTTTGATATGCGCCTGACTTCTGTTAGGTGCTTTTTTGTGCTACTCAATCCCATAGTCTTCAATAACCTGAAGAATGAAACTGTTCGCTCGTGGACCTTTTGTCGTCCCACTTAGAATGTTTGTTACTTCCTGTCGCTTAAAGCCATAAGCAACCGCTAGAGTTGTCTTTTTAATGCCTTTCTCTTTTAAGAAAGCATTAACCTTTTCACGACCGTTTGCGATATCTGGCATATGCGTTCCTCCTTTTTACACTTTATGTAAATAAGAAACAACTAAATTTTTAACTATTTTTCTGCATTACACTTGACAACTCACACCAAATTGGCTAAAATGAAAGCATAATAAAAACAATGATAAATCTATAAATACCGTTCGCCAAAACATTTTTATATTTTATTTTCTTAGTTGTTTTTTTAGTTATTTCTTACTTACAAAAAACATTTTACACCATTTGGGATAATTAGTCAATCTTTTTACACCAAATTTGTTAAATTTTTTTGTAATGTCTTAGAAAGGTTGATTTAACAATGTTTGAGACATTTGAAAAAATTAAAGAATTAGCAAAAAAGCGTGGAAAAGCTCTTGGGCAAGTCGAAGAAGACTTGGGTTATGGCAGAAATACACTGTATAAGATAAAAAACTCTACGCCAAATGCTGAGCGTATCGCAGAAATTGCTAACTACTTCAACGTATCCACCGATTATTTACTCGGACGGACAGATAATCCTGCTATTGCAAAGGATGACAAGGAAAATGCATATCTTGGTCCAGCTGAGACTGAACTTGTCGCAGCGTTCAGAAATCAGACCCAGAACATGACCGAGGAAGAAAAGGTTCGTTTTAATAAGGCAATTGAAAGCTTGATGGTAACCGCTAAAACCCTGATGGACGATGACAGTAAGTGGAGGTAATTATGGCTAGAGAAATTATTTCCCGTAGACAGTACATCCAACACTGGGATTACGCCGTCCCGGTGATCGAAGCAGTTTCTCGACAGAATAATATTCCACTTGAACAAGTTACTTTTCAGCACATTATCCGTTACTTTGAACAGACTTACAACCTTCATTTTATCTTCTTTGAAAAGGACCCGTTTCCTATGCTTCCTTCAGCCGGTCTACTTGGGTCTGAATACATTAGATATCGAGGGCTTGTCAATCATCCAGATGTTACCTACTTGGATGATATCATCTGTAAACATAATGACGGCTTTACCATTTATAGCAAAGAAAAAGAAAAGTACCTTGTTTATATCAATCAAACACATATCAAAAGACGGGTTATCTTTACCATTTTGCATGAATTAGCCCATATTGCAGCCCATTTTAGCACGGGCCGTTCTGATGAGGTCGCCCTCGCTTGCGCTAACAACTATCAGAGCAATCCGCTAGAAATAGAGGCTAACACCATGGCCTCTCTCTTTTACATCAATAATGAGCGCATGGTCTGGCACCTCAAAAACAAGCACTCATACGAGCAAATTAAACAAGCAAATACAATCAGCGATAACGCCCTTTTTAATCGATTAGTTGATTTTGTTCATTATCGGATATTGAGCTATGATGAATATTTGTTGGACGATCAACAGCAACGACGAGTAGCTATTGACCTCGTTACAAAATACAAACAAGGGAACAATATCTTACAACAATATTATGATATTGACGTGTAATGTTAAAAGCAGATGTGATAGCTGGTGTATTGTGGCGAGGTATTGAGAAAAATAAAAACCCATAACCTCGTCGGCTATGGGTAGAAAAAAGAGCATAAAGGATTCTAAATAGTTATTATTTTGGAGGTTATTATGAAATTTTGTCCTGAATGTGGCAATCCAGTAGAAGGTTACAAGTTCTGTCCTAACTGCGGTTATTCTATTGCTAACCAAGAACCAACCGAACAAGCTCAGCCAGTCAATAAAACGGCTTCTCCATCTCCTGCTCCACGAAGCAGAAAAACGGACAAAGTCGGACCACTTGAGATCGATAGATATAATCGTACCTATCGTATTCATGGATCTCAAAAAGCAAAAGGCTCTTCTGGATTGGTCGGAGGAGCTATTAAAGGCTCGGTAAAAGCAGGGCTTGCAATGGGAACGATGGGATTGTCTTTGATACCGCCCTTGATCAAGAAAGATAAGAATGACACAGATTGGTATTCGTTCGAGGATTTAGTATCGTACGAATTGATTATCAATAATCAAACGGTTGTTTCTGGAGGAGTTGGTCAAGCATTGATTGCAGGCGCTATGTTTGGTGCGATTGGCGCTGTCGCAGGCGGTATTGTTGCAAAAAGAAAATCAACTTCTAAAATTTTAAACATGACAGTCCGTGTAACCTCAAATGACTTCACTAAACCAGTCGTATTTATTGACTTGATTAGAAAGCCAGTAAAGAACACTTCGAAAGAGTACAAAGAAGCAGTCGAAAACGCTCAGCGAATCATGGGAGCATTGGACGTTATCGTTCATAATTCGTAAATAAAAAAACCCACACTCGCAAAGTTTGGCGACTCTGAGTGTGAGGAACTTACGTATAAGAAACAACCATTCAAAAGGTCGTTTTCTTATACCCATTTTAACAAAAAAGTGAGGTAAACGCAATGTGGATGGAAGAACTTCCCAACGGAAAATACAAATTTTTTGAGCGATATAAAGATCCATATACTGAGAAATTAAAAAAAGTTTCAGTGACCATGGAGAAGAAAACTCCCCAGGCAAGAAATCAAGCTGCTATCTTGCTGCAGGAAAAGATAAAACAAAAGTTAGGAGAAAAACAACATTTTGTTTCTGATATAACTTTTGAAAAACTATATGAGGAATTCGAGGAGAATTGGAAACACGGTGTTAAAAATTCAACAGTCTATGCTTCAAAAAATGTAAAAAAAGAGATTTTAAAGCAGATAGAGGGCGACTACCTAGTTAGAAATATTGATAGACGTTTATTACAAAAAGTAATAGATCAACTATTACAAGACGGGAGATCTCATAACTATGTTTCTAAAATCAAGTTCAAGCTCAATCAGATAATGAAATTCGCTGTCAGAATGAATTATATTGATACAAATGAAATGCTATTTGTTGAAATGCCTAGAAAGGTAATTACAACTGACGATCTCAGAAAGAAAAATACAAAATACTTAGATCAGAAAGAGTTTAAGTTGTTTATACAAAATTTAAAAGAAGAGGCCCTTTGTGATTATCGAATCATAAAGTATATCCGAATAGCTAAAGTTCTTTTTCTTACTGGCATGCGATATGGAGAGCTTGCTGCTTTAAATTATAAGGAGGATATAGATTTTTCTAAAAAGACCATTCACATCAAACATACATACGATTTCAGACAAAAAGAGAGAACTACACCAAAGACAATCAAGTCTGATAGGGTTATAACAGCACCTCAAAAAGTGTTAGACATCATCAAAGAGCAGATAATAGAGAATGCGACAAATGGATTTGATACAGATTTTATTTTTATAAATACTTTAGGAGAGCCAATAACAAATGCCCGGGTTATTGGTGCATTGAAAAGACATGGCCAGAAAATTGGCATAGATAAGAACATCACTACACATATGTTCAGACACTCTCATATATCCCTACTTGCTGAATTAGGTATCCCCTTGACTGCTATCATGGACAGAGTAGGGCATAGCGACTCAAAGACCACACTAGAGATTTATTCTCACGTTACCCAAAAAATGGTATCAGACATATCTAGCAAGTTAGACAAGATAAAACTTTAAATTGTGCCCCTCGTCTGCCCCTTTTTCTTATACAAGACAAACAGAAACCCCTTAAAGTGTTGATTTTAAAGGGTTTTTAAAGTGTACGAAAAAAGAGCACACAATCACGCAGAACTGTTGCTCCACTGTTTATTATACCACATTCCACTCTGTTTTGAAAGAGAAATTATTTTTTCCGTCGAGTTCGGAAAAAGTCCTGCATAATCGCTGCACACTCACTCTCCAAAACTCCCGTTTCAACCTCTACACGATGATTGAGACGCTCATCTGTCAAAATATCGTACAAGCTCCCAGCTGCACCAAATTTCTGATTTTTAGCCCCGTAAACCACGTTTGGAATGCGGGCAAGTCCAATCGCCCCACTACACATAACACAAGGCTCAATGGTCACAAAAAGCGTACAATCTAGCAGACGCCAACTCTCTTCACTCGCATTCGCATTCTCTATGGCCATGATTTCTGCATGCATAACCGCCCGTTGCAACTCCTCTCGCGCATTATGCCCACGACCAATAATCTCTCCATCCTTGACAATCACACAACCAATTGGAATTTCATCGTTTTCCAGAGCAATCTCTGCCTCTTTCAAGGCCTCTCTCATAAAAGCTTCTTTTTCTTTAACTGTATAATTCATAGCTTCTCTCTTTTCCTGCTTATCAATTCTATCATTATAGCATGTTTTCCTAGACAAAAAAAGAGCTCTATAATATTTACACTGACTAACTTTAGATAGTATTAAATCGCTGGATTGTAGAAATAATGTTTTAAAAAGAGTATAATATTAGCAAAATTGATAGAAAATCAGAAATCATGAACTTAAAATAATGGAGATAACTGACATAGAAAGTTCAAGAGATGAATATACTGAAATTTATACAATAAACAATATGAAAGGGTAAATGATGAAATTAGAGTTATTACTGGATAAACCAAAATTTACCTTAATGTTTCCATATAAAAATCAATTTAATAGAGTAGGGGGACCATTCATGATATCTTTATCTGTTATGATTCTCTGGATTCTAAAGCATCTGATATCCTATAATACCGATTTTACAGACAAGATTATTATAGCAATTGTACTGATTTATGTTCCACTTCTTCTATGGTTTATGGGGTATTATCTCTTCATAAATGGAGTAAAATTAGAAGTTCATAAAAACAATACTATTCAGTATTATACCTATAGTAGCAGAGGCCTCAGCGTATTACATTATCAATTTAAACTTCAAGATATCGAACAAATAACCATTAAAAAGCGTCCCTTTAATTGTGCAAAGTTAACCATGAAAATTAGAAATCCTATTTTTTAGAAGGATATGAGAAAAATCTAAATAAGCTAATAAGTGTCAGTATCATCACAAATAAACTGAAAGCAGATGTTTTTATGCACGAAATGAACCAAATTCAAAATGACAAATCAGGAAACCAAGTTATCAAATAAGCTAATTTACAAAAAATTTAATTTTATCTAACTTATAAATTCTAAAGAAAATAGTTCACTGAAGAGGCTGGGATCAAAAATCCCAACCTCATTTTTGCTTAGTTATATACCTATAATTTATTAGTAGATTAAACTATTTGTTGGTATTTTAGAATTAAAAAACTCCTTTAAACAAAACTTCCTTTCTCTATCCACAACCTTAACCAATCTACCGAATTGTTGAAACCATGAAGTTCTAGGTCTATCAAATTAAGACTTGGTCTAGAGATTTCTGTCCCACTGTTTTTTTCTTTATCTTAAAAAGTCAAGTAGAAGCCTGTATAGGACTTATGAACTAAAAAAGCCACCGAATGCGGTGACTTAATAGGGAGATTATTATGAAAAAGAAAAGTTTAGGATATTTGTTACAACAAGTTAGGAGGTCTTCTTGTAACTGTCTATAGTATACCCAATCTATCTTAAACAAATCTTAAAAATCTATTACGACCAAACACTTTCTAAAATATTTGTTTGTTCACGACCGGGACCTACTGAGAATGTCGAGATGCGAACACCAACCAACTCGCTCACACGACGAACATAGTTACGCGCATTCTCAGGAAGATCTTCCAAATTACGAACTCCAGTAATGTCTTCTGACCAACCTGGCAATTCCTCGTAGATAGGTTTGCAACGTTTTAATTGCTCAAGACTAGCTGGGTAGTGGTCGATACGTTGACCATCGAGATCATAAGCCACGCAGATTTTCACAGTATCCAAACCGCTCAAAACATCAATAGAATTCAATGAAAGATTGGTAATCCCAGATACACGGCGACTATGACGCATCACAACTGAGTCAAACCAACCCACACGACGTGGACGGCCAGTTGTTGTACCATACTCATGACCTACTTCACGAATGCGATCTCCCACTTCATCAAACAACTCAGTTGGGAAAGGTCCGTCACCTACACGACTCGTATAGGCTTTACATACACCTACAACCTTGTCAATCTTACTTGGGCCAACACCAGACCCAATTGTCACACCACCAGCGACAGGATTTGAAGAAGTAACAAATGGATAAGTACCTTGGTCAATGTCCAACATGACACCTTGTGCACCTTCAAAAAGCACACGTTTGCCATTATCAAGCGCATCATTCAAGATAACAGATGTATCTGTCACATACTGCTTGATTTGTTGGCCATATTCATAGTATTCTTCAAAAATGTCGTCAATTGAAATAGGAGTACTATCATACAATTTTTCGAACAGACGATTCTTTTCCGCAAGATTACGTTCTAAACGCTCACGAAAAATGTCTTTATCCAAAAGATCCGCAATACGAATTCCAACACGAGCAGCTTTATCCATATATGCTGGACCGATTCCCTTGATTGTGGTACCAATCTTATTGTCACCCTTAGCCTCTTCTTGCAAACGGTCTAATTCAATATGATATGGCAAAATGACATGTGCACGATCAGAAATACGCAAGTTATCAGTTATCACACCTTCACCATGAAGATAAGTCAACTCTTTTACTAGAGATTTAGGGTTTACAACCATCCCGTTCCCAATGACAGAGATTTTTTCAGGGAAGAAAATTCCAGATGGAATCAAGTGCAACTTAAATTTCTTACCATCAATCACAATCGTGTGACCAGCATTATCACCACCTTGGTAACGAGCAATCACTTCTGCATTAGCTGAAAGAAAATCTGTAATTTTCCCTTTACCTTCATCGCCCCATTGGGTACCTACAACAACAACTGAAGTCATAATAAAATTCGTCTGAGCTACTAGGAGCTCGTCCTTTCTCATATACATGGCAGGAGTTTCACCTGCAATCATATCTTACAATTT